>DATCKO010000009.1:0-7632 GCA_036562215.1 Haloplasmataceae bacterium
AATAATATTTGTGATATTGAAGATGATATTGAAAATAAACGTTATACATTACCAATATATATTGGTAAAAGGGCTTCTTTAATCTTGTTTAGAGTTCTTTACTATATTGGTTTTCTAGCAATTATTATTGCCATTATTTTAAGAATACTTCCTCTTACAGTGTTGCTTTCATTACTTACAATAATCATCGTTGAAAAGCATTTAAAATTATTTAATCAATTACAAACAAAAAAAGATACTTTTGTCTTGTCTGTTAAAAATTTCGTCTTAGTCAATATATCTTTAGTTATTACGATTGCTTTAGGTATTTTGATTAAAATAATTTGGTAATAGATAAAAAAGAGATGATATAAAGCCATCTCTTTTCTTTTTATGATATACTTATGTTGAGGTGAATATTATGAATTTTGCTAAAGTAATTAATCGTAAAAATACTAACTCTGTAAAATGGGATTATTTCCAAGAAGATCTACTTCCTTTATGGGTTGCTGATATGGACTTTCGATCACCAAAAGAAGTGATAAAAGCATTAGATAAAAGAGTGAAACATGGCATTTTTGGTTATACTTTTCCCCAAGAGTCATATTATGAAGCAGTAATTAATTGGATGAAAAAACGCCATAATTGGCAAATAAAAAAGGATTGGATAATTAGAACTCCTGGAATAGTTACTGCTTTAAATATGATTGTACAGGTATTTACTAAGGAAAATGACAGTGTTTTAATTCAAAGACCAGTCTATACTCCTTTTTCGGAAGCTATTATTAATAATAATCGAAAACTTGTTAATTCTCCTTTAATACTTAATAATAATCATTATGAAATTGACTTTGATGATTTTGAAAATAAAATTATTAATGAAAAAGTAAAACTTTTTATTATGTGTAGTCCACATAATCCAGTTGGTCGAGTTTGGACAAAGGATGAATTAATTAAAATGGGTAATATTTGCTTAAAACACAATGTATTAATGGTAGTTGATGAAATACATCATGACATTGTATTCAAAAAATATGAGCATCTTCCTTTTGCATCGTTAAGTGAAGAGTTTTCTTTAAACTGTATTACTTGTACAGCACCAAGTAAAACATTTAATATAGCTGGTTTAAAAATCTCTAATATTATTATTGAAAATGAATATTTAAGAAAACAGTTTAACGATTATCTAGAAAAAATCTCTTTACAATCAAGTAATCTATTAGCATTAACTGCTTGTGAAGCTGCATATAATTTTGGCGCTAAATGGTTGGATGAGCTGATTAATTATATTTATGAGAATAAAAAGTTTGTAGTAAAATTTATTAATGATAATTTACCAATGATTAAGGTTATTGATAGTGAAGCAACTTATTTACTATGGTTGGATTTTCGTTCTTTAGGAATGGATAATGATAAACTTTCTGAATTCATTAATAAGGAAGCTAAGCTACTATTAAATAATGGATACGAATATGGCGAGGAAGGCAGTGGCTTTTTACGTCTAAATATTGGTTGTCCTCGTTCTATTTTAGAAGAGGCTCTTATACGATTAGATAATGCCATAAAAAAACATTTTCATTAGTATTCTTGGATATATATCTCATCATTGTTATTCCACTCTGCGTATAATATTTGGTTTAGATTAATAATTTGCTTTTCTTGTAATTTTTTTATTACCCAATCTCTACTATGTTGAGTATATTTTAAATTATCTTCAATTATTTTTCCTTCAATAATAATGGGAAGAGCTAGAATGGGATTACCACTGGTATTTTTTTTAATAACCGAGATATTTCCACTTGTTTCAAAGATGCAATAATCAACATCTTGAACAGAAAAGATATCTTTTTGTCTTAATAAGGCAATTATTTCTTGAAAATCTAATCCTTCTTTTCCCATTTTTTCATAGTCAAATTTTCCATTATATATAATAAAAGAAGGAGCGCTTTGAAGAAACCTTCTAGGTGCTATGAATTTAAGTGTTAATTTTTCTGTAATAAATAACAACAAAGTCCATAAAAAGAGGGCATAGATGATTTCAATGATGGTGACTTCTTTATCGTATATCGCATTTCCTAAAAGTTCCCCTAATACAATAGCAGAAATAAAATCAAAAGGAGAGATTTGAGACATTTGCCTTTTCCCAATTATTCTGACACTAATTAAAAGAGAAATAAAGCCCAATATTAACTCAATTGTGACTTGAATATAAGTGTTATCTAGCATCTAATTTCTCCCTTCTATATCTTTTTATTGGCGGGTTCAATAATGATTTTTTTCCATTTATTAAATTATTTTGCATAATACTTAGTATTTCTCTAGCATATTCTTTAGGTACTTCAACAAATGTAAAGCGGTCATAGATATCAATCATTCCTATTAGTCCTCCCGCTAAACTAGTGTTATTTGCGATAATTGAAATAATATCTTTTGGCCCAATATTATTTTTCCGACCAATATTGATGAATAATCTTACCATTCCCTCTTGTGCTCCGGTATCACCAAAATCATCTTGAACATCTTCTGTATTTTTTATAAGAAAGTTTGTGGCTAATTTAATGGCTGCTGCTGCCATTTCTATCGATGTATAACCTTCTTCACTCAGATTCTCAATCCAAGTTATATATTCTGTTAAGCGTCCTTGTTCAATTTCTCTTTTGATT
This sequence comes from Haloplasmataceae bacterium, assembly GCA_036562215.1. Lineage (GTDB taxonomy): Bacteria > Bacillota_I > Bacilli_A > Haloplasmatales > Haloplasmataceae > CALFRW01. The sequence continues at coordinate 2,643 of DATCKO010000009.1, forward strand.
TTTTCTAAATAGGCCATTATTCTTCTTTCATTAACATCGTTTATAGTAGGTGGTTGTTGTAGTTTAATTTTCGTTTTGATGTATTTTTGGATTTCCTTTATTTTATAAATATCTTTACTTGTGACAAAACTAATTGCCTTACCTTTTTTTCCTGCCCTGCCTGTTCGACCAATGCGATGAACATAATATTCTACATCATTAGGTATATCATAGTTAAAGATAATTTCAATGTCATCAATATCAATACCTCTAGCTGCCACATCGGTAGCTATTAATATATCAATGGCATGATTGCGAAATTTACTCATTACTCGATCACGTTGCGATTGTTTTAAATCGCCATGTAAATTATCAACTAAATAACCTCTAGTTTGTAATGTTTCAACAAGTTCATCGACGCGGCGTTTAGTATTACAAAATATAAGAGATAAATTAGGATTAAACATATCGATTAAACGGCATAATAAATCAATCTTATTAATTTCCGAAACCTCATAATATATTTGTTCAATAGTAGGGACAGTTAGTTCTTTATAAGCAATTTTTACCGTAACAGGATCTTTTAAATATAATTTTGTTAAGGAGAGGATTTCTTCTGACATAGTGGCGGAAAAAAGGATTGTTTGTCTATTAGTAGGTATGTCGTTAAGTATATATTCAATATCTTCACGGAAGCCCATGTTTAACATCTCATCAGCTTCATCCAAAACAACCATTCTAACATGTTCAAGATTTATAGTTTTTCGTTTAATATGATCGATTATTCTTCCAGGTGTACCAATAATAAGATTCACACCTTTTTTTAATGCTCGTATTTGCCTTTCTATTGGTTGGCCACCATAAACAGGTAATATTTCAATATTTGTTTTGTATTTGGCTAATTTCTTTGTCTCTTGAGCTATTTGAATAGCTAATTCTCTTGTCGGACATAGTATAAGTGCAGATAAAGTATCAGTATCAATGTTTTCTAAAATAGGTATACTAAAAGCTGCTGTTTTTCCCGTTCCGGTTTGGGCTTGCCCAATCACATCTTTTCCCGTTAGTATATAAGGTATTGCTTGTGATTGTATAGGGGTTGCTTCTTCAAAACCCATATCTAATATCGCTTTTTTGATTTCAGGAGATAATTTTAAGTCATTAAATTGTAGTTTTGTCATTTTACCTAATCCTTTCTGTAAAAATAATCTAAATATATTATTTTACTTTTTCATATATTGTATTAATAGGGAAGGATGATATTTATGATGGATATTAGTAAAGAAATGGGTTTTGGTGTTTTAAACATGCGTGATCATGCCTTGCTTTTATACACTAACCTTTCGCTTAAAGAACAAGATATTATTAAGACAACTCAATATTTTTTAGAAGAGTGGGATAAAATATATCAAGAAGTTAGTAATGAAAATAGGCAAATAACGAAAGAGTTTTTAGAAAATAGTAAAAAAATCTTAAATCAGTTTACTCAGTTTAAAAAAATACTATTAACTAAATTAATGAGAAATGATATTGAATTGACATTAACACCAACATATCTTAATCATATGATAAATGAAGCCATAGAATTTAAAGTTATTTTAACATTACCATTTTTTAATACTTTAGATAACTTAAGACTTCATAAAATCTGGTTACCAATTATGAGTGGACACGCCAAATATTTATTGTCACAACTCGATGAAATAGAAATAGCATATTTAGAAAAAGCGCAATTCTATAAAGATTATTTTATTAAGATGTTTATCAAAGCATACGAAATGTGCTCTATTATTCAAAAAACGGGTCTAAAAGATAAAGGAATTTATCAATTTAACAAAGATGTAGAAGAAAAACTTCATGATTTTATCGATTTTCTTAAGACTATTGAGAAGCATATTAAAGAGGATGAGCTTTATAAAATAGGCACTTTTACTTTCTTAATTCTTAATCATATGATTAGAGAAGTAAAACATTATCTAAATCGGTTATTAGGAGTGGCGTAAATGCTTACTCCTTTTTAGTTGATTTTAGAAGCAAAATATGTCATAATAAACCCATTATAGAAAGGATAGATAAAGATGAATCATGATAGTAAATACTTAGGTGAGCAAAAGATTAGTAGATTGCTACTGGAATTATCATTACCAGCAGCACTCGCAATGATGATTAATGGTTTATACAACATTGTTGATACTGTATTCATAGGTCATGGTGTAGGTTCTGATGCTATTGGTGGTTTAGCAGTAGCGTTTCCTGTACAATTATTAATGATGGGTTTTGCACAATTAGTAGGAATTGGCTCGGCTTCTATTGTATCTCGTAGCTTAGGAGCTAAAAAGGTTGAAGAAGCAGAAAAAGTAGCTGGAAATGGCTTTTTTACGGTAGTAATATTGAGTCTTTTAGTTTCTTTTTTGAGTTTAATTTTTGTGGATGAATTATTATATGTCTTTGGTGCAACCCCCGAATTACTTTCATATGCTAGAGATTATATGCAAATAATTCTAATAGGTAATGTCTTTTTTTCATTTTCGATGATGTCTAATAATCTTATTAGAGCAGAAGGTAAAGCAAAAATTGCTATGGTTTCAATGTTAATAGGTGCGATATTAAATATTATATTAGATCCGATTTTTATTTATCCTTTAGATTTAGGAATTAAAGGTGCAGCCTTAGCTACGATAATCTCTCAATTTGCTTCTTTTATATTTGTTGTTACTTATTTTAAGAGTGGAAGAAGTTCCCTTAAAATTCAAATTCATCATCTCAAACCTAAATGGGAGATTATTACCAAGATTTTTTCTATAGGTTTTTCAGCTTTTGCTCGTTCTTCAACTAATAGTCTCTTTTCAATAGTCGTAAATAACTCCTTGAGGTTTTATGGTGGTTCAACAGCTATAACTATTTTTGGAACTATTAATCGTGTTACTTCCTTTTTATTTATGCCTATAATTGGTATTGGTCAAGGTATGCAACCTATTCTTGGTTATAATTATGGTGCTAAAAAAATGGACCGTGCAAAAAAGGTTATCAGATTATCACTAATAGTAGCTAGTATCATAGCGATTACAGGATGGGTTATAAGTGAAACAATTCCAGGTTTAATAATGAGTATTTTTACTAATGATAAAGAGTTAATAAGGGATGGAGCTAAGGTATTTCGATTCATTATCCTTGCTATGCCTTTATTAGGATTACAAATCATCGGTTCAACCTTATTTCAAGCCATTGGAAAAGCGATACCTGCTCTAATTTTATCCTTATTAAGACAGTTTATTTTACTAATTCCTCTAATACTAATATTACCTAATATTTATAATCTTAATTTACTAGGGGTTTGGATAGCCTTTCCTATTGCTGACCTTTTAGCAGGCATTATAATCTATATCTTTTATAAAAAGCAAATGGCAAAATTTAATGTTCTTACTTAATTTATAATGTAAAATAAGAAGTCGCAAAATTTCTTGCGACCTCTTATTTTATTTATGATAATTATTTTCTATAAATTGGTATGTTTCCATGAAATTACCTTTAAAAATAATTTTTCTTGACGTATTTTTTATTTGATAATTATACATTGGATCATAATATTCTTTTAAAATGATTTCAATCCAGTTAGTATGATATGAATAATCATTATTACTAATTTGTTTATTATAAGCTAATTCTAATTCCATTTTAATTCTTTTGTGTTTTTCTTTACCTAATCTTTTCTGTATTTTATCAATGCTATCCGATATATTTTCATACCATAATTTTATGCCATTAACTTTATCATAAATTAAATAATCCTTTTGAGAACTAATAACATACTCTTGTAAGGTGTTTTGTACCCTTTCCTGTAATGGGACATCTAAAATAATGAGCTCTCCTGTCCTAAAGAAGTCTACTAGTGGACGAGGAAGATAACTTTTACCAATATTTCTTCCTTCATCCTCAAGTAACAAATATTTAAATTGTTGGTTTTGATGATGAATTAGTTCATATGCTAAATTATTTTCAAAAGTTATTTGTTGAGGTTGGGGAGTAAGATAATGACCAAAACTAGAACCACGATGATTAGCAAGTTTTTCTAAATTGATAAAGTTATTAAAATTTATTAAGAGATTTGTTTTTCCTGCACCTGTGTTACCAGTGATTATTATGGGGTTACTCTTAATAACTTCAGGATTTAAGTTATCGATGAGATAATTTCTAAATGCTTTAAATCCTCCTTCTATATAAGGAATTTCTAATCCTATTTCATCCTTAATCCATTCTTGGGTTATTTGTGAGCGAAGACCTCCTCGAGAACAGCATATTAATGTATCAGGATGATTTTTTATTTGTTTAACCCATTGTGCTATCCTTTCCTTTCTTTCATGCCCAGAAACTAATTTATAACCTAGTTCAACTGCAGGTAAACTACCTTTTTCTTTATAACATAAACCCACTAAATGTCTTTCTTCATCATTCATTAAAGGTAGATTAACCGCATTATAAAAGTATCCTTTAAGATATTCATTTGGAGATCTAACATCTATAATGGGGGTTTTATTTAGTACAATGTCACGATAATTATTTGTTGTTAACATACTATCACCATTAGTAAATTATATCATGTTTAGGTATGGTTATAAATAAAAAAGGTTTGGTTAGGTTTAAACCTTTTTTATGTGCGCTGGCATGTTTACTAGCTTGGTGGTGAAAGTCCACTATACGGGAAGATGTCAAACGAAGTGTAGTGAGGTGGAATCTGAAGGAAGCAGTCGGCAAGGTTTCGGCTCGAAAAACACGAATCACATCAGGTGTGTTATCTTTGTTTTGATGAATTTAAATCTGTTAAGTCTTGTGATGGTGCTATGTCTTTCCTTTTCTGTGATGCTCAAACTGGTAAAATAATCAATATTATTGAAGATAGATGCTTAAAATCATTATTAGATTACTTTAAAAACTAAAGATATTATTAATTATCACTATTATACTTGTTTTAAACAGATGATGTGTGAAGAAGATGTTGTTAATTACTTATTAGAAC
>DATCKO010000017.1:0-5276 GCA_036562215.1 Haloplasmataceae bacterium
GATTAAACGTGTATGTGCGAAACTTGGAATTGATTCCTATATTGATTTTCGCTTACAATTGTCAATGGATTTAAAATCCTATATGAAAGAATCTATTATTAAAGAAGCTGCCATTCCCGTAAAAAAACATGATTCAATGCATGATATTATAAAAAAAGTCTCATATTTTAATGCTAAATCAATTATTGACAGTAAAGATATTAATGATGAAGAAGTATTTAAAAAAGTTGTAGAATTAATGACTAAATATAATCGTTGGGATTTTTATGGTATTGGTCCCTCAAATATTGTGGCTAAAGATGCTGCCTTAAAGTGTTTGCGTTTAGGAATTGAAGCGACAAGTTTTGAGACAAATTTAGAAATGTTTATTAATGCAAAAAGTTCTCTACCCAATCGTTTAGCATTTTTAATATCCTATACAGGTGAAACGGGTGATATATTAGCTGTTGCTAAAGAACTATCCTTAAGATGCGTACCAACAGTATCACTTACTGGTTTATCAGATAATTCACTTATAAAAATTTGTGAATATAATTTGTTTGTTGATGCATCAGAGCCTGATGATCGATTAGGTGCAATGTATTCTAGAACCTCAACCTTAAATGTGATAGATATATTATTTACAGCTTTTATTAATACTGATTATGAAAAATATATCAGGAAAGTTACCGAAACATATGTACCTAAAAAAAGAAAGAGTGATTATGATGAAATATAGTCTAAAAAATGTCGAAGTTGTGACGAATTATGGTATAATAAAAACCGATATTATAATTGAAGGTGACAAAATTGCTGATTTAAGCCCTCATTCTAATACACAAGGATATACCTTTAATGAAGATGTTATTGTTGTTCCTGGTTTTATAGATCAACATATACATGGTGTTAATGGTTCGGATACTATGGATGCTACAATAGAAGCATTAGAAGTAATGTCTATAACTTTACCTAAGGAAGGTACTACTAGTTTTCTACCAACGACCATGACGCAAAAAGATGAGGCAATTAAAAAGGCCTTAAGAAATATTAAAGAATTTAAGGAAATCGAAGATAAAAATGGTGCAGAAATCATTGGTATTCATTTAGAGGGACCATTTATTAATGAAAAAGCCTCTGGAGCACAACCCCGTGAACATATAGTTAATCCTACCATTGAGAAATTTCAAGAATATCAAGAAATAAGTGGTAATTTAGTAAAAATTGTTACGGTGGCTCCAGAAGTTCCTTTTGGTATGGAATTAATAAAATATTTAAGTAAACACGGTGTTATCGCTTCTATCGGACATACCAAAGCCACCTATCAAGATGTTTTAGATGCTATTAAAAACGGTGCTTCAATGGTTACTCATTGTTATAATGCAATGTCTCCAATTCATCATCGTGATTTAGGTGTAGTTGGAGCAGCCTTTTTACATGATGAATTAAATGCGGAAATAATTGTTGATGGTATTCATGTTCACGAAAAAGCTGTTTACTTATTATATAAAAATAAAGGCATCAATAATTTAATTCTAGTAACCGACTCTTTAAGAGCTAAATGGCTCCCAAATGGAGAATATGATTTAGGTGGCCAAATGGTAAGTGTAGTTAATAATCAAGCGCGTTTAAAAGATGGTACCTTAGCAGGCAGTACCTTAAAAATGATCGATGCCTTTAAAAATAGTATGAAGTTTCTTAATATTTCAATTACTGACGCTGTTAAAATGGCATCAACTAATCCAGCCAATAATCTAGGTGTAAGTGATAGAAAAGGTAGTATTGAAGTTGGTAAAGATGCTGACTTAGTTGTTCTAGATAAAAACTATGATATCCTTATGACTATTACTCGGGGAAAAATCGCATATCAGAAGTAATAGCTGAAGTTCATAACAACATGATGCATAATATTTGTACTTGCTTCAGGTATTATATAATATAAATATCGTATAATTATTGAAATAAAAGGAGTGTTACAATGATAAGAGGAATATCAGCTAGTTTAGGAATTGCGATTGCTAAAGCCTATACGTTAAAAGAATTAGTACTTAATATAGCAAAAAAAGAAGTTACTAATCCCGAACTAGAAATAGAAAGATTAAATAAGGCCATTGCTTTAGCTGAAATCGATTTACAAAAACTTTATGAACATACCCTAGAAAAATTAGGTAAGGATAAAGCAGAAATCTTTTCAGCTCATCTATTAGTACTTAAAGATCCCGAACTCTTAGAACAAGTTAAAGCTAGCATTAACAATGAAAAAGTTAATGCAGAGTATGCATTAAAAGAAGTTCGAGATATGTTTGTTTCTATTTTTGAAAACATGGATAATGAATATATGAAAGAACGTTCTACGGATATAAAGGATGTTACTGATAGGGTATTAGCTAAACTATTGAATGTGAAAACCAATGATTTAACCCTAATTAAAGAAGAAGTAATTTTAGTAGCTCATGATTTAACTCCATCTGATACTGCCCAAATGGACACCAAATATGTAAAAGGTATCGTAACTAATATTGGTGGTAGAACCTCACATGCCGCAATCATGGCTAGAAGTTTAGAGATTCCAGCAGTTGTGGGTACAAAAAATGTTTTAGGTGAAGTTACTGATGGTATGCTTTTAATACTAGATGCCATTAGTGGTGAGGTAATAGTAAATCCTACAAAAGAACAGATTAAAGAGTATGAAGAAAGAAAAAGAATTTATGAGATAGAAAAACAAGAATTAAAACAATTAAAAGACCAAAAAAGTATTTCTAAAGATGGTGTACATGTAGAATTAGCAGCTAATATTGGTTCTCCAAATGATTTAAAAGGCGTATTAGATAACGGAGCTGAAGCTATTGGCTTATTTAGAACTGAATTTTTATATATGGGAAAGGATAACTTGCCGAAGGAAGAGGAGCAATTCGAAGCTTATAAATCTGTCTTACAAAGCATGAATGATAAACCAGTTGTAATTCGGACCTTAGACATCGGTGGTGATAAACACCTACCTTATTTACCAATGCCAGAAGAGTTGAATCCTTTTTTAGGCTATCGTGCTATTAGATTATGTTTAGATCGTAAAGATATTTTTAAAACCCAGCTTCGCGCTTTACTCCGTGCTAGTATCTATGGTAAATTACGCATCATGTTTCCGATGATTGCGACCCTCGATGAATTTATCGAAGCTAAAAATTTCCTTTTATCAGTTAAAGAAGAATTAATACAAGAAAATATAGCTGTTAGTGAAGATGTTCAAGTAGGTATGATGGTAGAGATACCTTCAGCCGCAATACTAGCTGATAAATTTGCCAAAGTAGTTGATTTCTTTAGTATTGGAACAAATGATTTAATTCAATATACTTTCGCTGCTGATAGAATGAATGAGCATGTCTCTTATTTATATCAACCATATAATCCATCATTATTACGATTAATTAAGATGGTTATTGATGCGGCTCATAAGGAAAATAAATGGGTCGGTATGTGTGGTGAAATGGCTGGAGAGAAGTTAGCTATTCCGATTTTATTAGGAATGGGCTTAGATGAATTCAGTATGAGTGCGACGAGTATTCTACCAGCAAGAAAATTAATTAGTCGGTTATCACAAAAAGAAATGGAAACATTGGCTAAAGAAGCTTTAAATAAAAATAACGTCAACGAAGTAATTGATTTAGTTAAACAATATATATAACATTGTAGACCAGCAAATTTTTGCTGGTCTATAATTTATTTATAGGTTCTCTTATGATATAATTGTTCCAGAATTAAAGATAAAGGATGAGAGTATGATAAAGAAAATACCACGATATGCGATTATACCAACAATTGTATTAATGTTATTACAATATCTTGCTTATTATGGAACCCAGTTTATTAACAAGTATCTACCTGCTTATGATTTTACTATTCCTGCTTTTGATGAAAAGGTGCCAGTTTTGACCTTTTTCATAATATTTTATATATTATCCTGTCCATGGTGGTATATATCTCCTTTTATTGTAGCCACAATAAGTAAAAGAAAGTTTTATGATTGGACATTAGCTTTAATGATTTGTTTTGTCATTGGGGGAATTATTTTTATCGCAATACCAACAACGATTACTAGACCTATTTTAAAAAATGATAATGTTTTTAATATATTAACCAATATTATTTATCAAAATGATAGCCCAGCTCGACCAATTAATCTGTTTCCTAGTTTTCATTGTATTATTAGTTGGTTTGATTATATGGGTGTAAGAAGAGATAAGAGTATACCTTTATGGTATCGTTTAAGTGCTTTAATATTTGCCATATTAATATGCCTTTCTACGCAGTTTGTTAAACAACATTATATTGTCGACTTAATAAGTGGTATAATAATAGCTGAAGTAGTTTATTTTTTAGTTAAGAAATTTAACTGGGGTAGAATCTTACAAAGATTATATAAAGATAATCTTAATTAATAAGGGAGTGATTTTATGATTATGAATACGATAATGGAAAACATCTTATCGCGTAGAAGCATTCGAAAATATCGAAAAGAACAAATAAAACTAGAGGAGTTAGAGACAATTTTATTAGCAGGTAGTTATGCTCCAACTGGAAGAGCTATGCAAAGTTGGAAGTTTACTGCTATTCAAAATCAGGAAGTACTTAATAAAGTTAATGAAACTATAAGACAAACTATATTAGCCATTAAAGAAGAAAGATTTTTAGAAAAAGCAAAGGATGAAAATGCTAACTTTTTATTTAATGCTCCTACATATGTTATTGTTTCTAATCTAAAAGATAATCCAAATTCCATGGCTGATTCTGCACTAGCAATCGGAAACATGATGTTAGCAGCACATTCCTTAGGAATTGGTTCATGTTGGTTAAACCTCTTACCTAATTTAACTAACCAACCACAAATTAGGTCCTTATTAAATGAACTAGACATACCAGAAAACCATCAAGTCTATGGTTCAGTAGCTTTTGGTTATCCAGACGAAGTTAAAGAGGCAGCACCACGTAAGGATGTAATAAATATTATTAAGTAACAAAGTAATGTTAAGTATGTTGATTATTTCTTTCAACATACTTTTTTATAAAGGGGATATTATATGAAATATATCGCACTATTACAAACTTTACATTTAGGTAAATTTCAGCATCTAAAAGCCAATGATTTACAATATCTTTTTGAATCATTAGGATTTAGTAATGTAGAAACATATCTTCAAAATGGAAATATCATCTTTGATTCCAATAAAGAAGAGCAATATATAAGAAAAAGTATTGAAAAAGATATAATTATTAGATATCGAAATGTTGTTCCTGTTATTATT
>DATCKO010000055.1:0-6559 GCA_036562215.1 Haloplasmataceae bacterium
GATAAATCATGAAGACAAAGCATTACCAGATAGAAAAATCATTGTCTCTGATTTAGGTGCACTATATCGAAGTTTAAATAATCATGAAGAAGTGGTTACGAATTATAATCTCAATGTGGTAAATTCTGAAACAATCAATTATTTACTTACGAAAAATGTTAGTCGCATTACTTTATCTCCAGAACTTAATGAACTTGCCTATAAAAATTTACGTTATTCGGATAAAACAAAACTCGAAGTTATAATTTATGGAAATCAAGAAGTGATGGTTACAAAATATTGTCTATTTAACAGTTTAAATGGTTGTAGAATGTGTCCAAGAAAAAACACCAAACGCTACTATTTAGTAGATGAACTTAATGAACGGTTTCCAGTTAAAATGGATAAAGCATGCAAAATGCACATCTATAACAGTAAAAACTTAGTGCTAGCTAAAGAAGTCTTAAAATTAAAAGAATATGGGTATCGAAAATTTAGGGTTAATCTCACCTTTGAAGATTATCAAGAATCTCTTAAAGTTATTAAAGCATATCAATCTTTAATATATGATGACGATATAAGATTAATTGAAGACATTATAAATAAGTATAAAGAAAACAATAACTATACTAGGGGTTACTTTAATAGAACAATTATGTAGAGGAGGTATGGTTGTGTATATCAACTTCCGACATGATAATAAATGTTTTAATTTTCGGGTAGCTTCGGTTATCAAGAAAGATGACAAAATATTGCTTTCTTGGGATGGGAATTTTTATACCCTTCCTGGAGGAAGAGTAATGTTTGGTGAAACTACTGAAAATGCCTTGAAAAGAATTGCGAAAGAAGATTTAAACGTTAATGTGAAGATTTTGAAGTTGTTATCGATTAATGAAAACTTCTTTGATTATGGTGAAGACCATTATCATGAAATTTTATTGGTTTATTTATGTGAATTTGATAAAGATTTAAAAGATGAAACAATAATAAGTAAACGCGAACCTCATAAACGTTTTACTTTTATCCCTTACAAAGAACTATTAAATGTTAATTTCAAACCTGAATTCCTATTAAGTGATTTACAAATATCCGATAACACGCAAATTATCATCCATAATATCAGTAAACAAGAATAAAATTATAAATATATAATGATGGGAGAGTTGAATGATGTTATTGATTAAAAATGCAGCGAAAGTCTATACAATGGGGAATGATGGGATTTTAGAAAATACGGACATTTTAATTGAAGGGACTAGGATTAAAGCAATTGGGAAAGATCTACCTACCGATGGAGTAGATACGGTTATTGATGCGAGTGGCAAATATGTTTATCCTGGTTTTATTGACGCTCATTGTCATATTGGTTTGTTTGAAGAAGCCATTGGTTTTGAAGGTAACGATGGTAATGAAATAACCAATCCCATAACGCCAGAACTTCGCGCCATTGATGGTATTAACCCAATGGATATCGCTTTTAAAGAAGCATTACAAGGTGGAGTAACAACAGCGCATACAGGTCCCGGTAGTGCGAATGTAATTGGCGGACAATTTGCGATTATCAAATTAGCGGGACGCCGTGTGGATGATATGGTAGTAAATCCTTATTCAGCGATGAAATGTGCTTTTGGGGAAAATCCGAAAAGATGTTACCGTGGTAAGGGTCCAGAAACAAGAATGGGAACAGCAGCGCGCCTAAGAGAGACATTATATAAAGCGAAAGAATACTTGGAAAAGAAAGAAAAGAATACCGAAGATGAAAGTAAAAAACCAGCATTTAACATGCAATATGAGGCTCTTATACCTCTACTTAAACGCGAAGTACCATTAAAAGCTCATGCACATCGCGCGGATGATATTTTTACTGCGATTCGGATTGCGAAAGAGTTCAAATTACGGTTAACTCTTGACCATTGTACTGAAGGGCACCTAATTGCGGATATTTTGGCCAAAGAAGGCTATCCAGCAATCGTAGGACCAAGTTTTGGTAACCGCTCTAAGTTTGAATTAAAAGAAAAATCCTTTATTACACCAAAAGTCCTCCAAGAAGCAGGAGTTAAGGTAGCTATCAACACTGATAGCCCAGTTATACCCTTACACCACCTTAACATGTGCGCATCATATGCTGTAGCAGCTGGCATGAATGCTTATGAAGCTCTGAAAGCAATTACTATCAATCCAGCAGAAATAATGGGAATTGCAGATCGTGTTGGTTCTTTGGAAGTTGGTAAAGATGCAGATGTAGTAATTTGGAGCGGGGATGCACTTAACATTCAAAACTTCGTTTATACTACCATTGTGAATGGAGAAATAGTCTACAATAAAGAATGAGACAATAATAAAAATTCTTGTTTAAATAGTCTCAGTTAATGAACCCATATAATATAATTAGCGTGGTTAATACCACGCTTTTTTACTTGATTTGGTTTATTTTTTTCAAAGTTCTCTTCTAAAAATTTTAATATAAGTTATAATTAAATAAACAAAGAAATAATTGCGAGAATAATTAAAAGAATACCAGCATAGATATTCAAATTAATATCAATAAAACGATTGCTTGTGCTTTTACTAAGTTTTAGGGAAACATATGTTAATATGCAACTAATAAATGCGAATAATGGTGCTGTGATAAGAATGATAATATGATCCATCGCCTTTAGAGCGATTCCTGTGAAGAAACTATCAACACTTACGGAAAAGGCAAATAGACATTTGTGAAAGAAAAAAGAAATATCGTATTTAACATCGCTATCTTTTTTATTAATCATCATGATGCCTAAAAATACGAGGATGATAAAAGCTAGGTATTCTAAACGATGTTCGATGTACCGATAAAGATTAGTATGAGTAAAAAGTAAATTAGTGAGATAATATCCACATAACGCGAAGAGAAAATGAAAAGCGCCAACGATGATGCTAGTGAATATCCTTTCACGGCGATATTTAATTGTAGCGCCAAACAATAAACTAAACATAAAGGCATCAATACTTAAAGTTATACCCAGAACAATACCATAGATACAAGAAATAATCACATTTACCATAATCTTCCTCAACTGAATAAGGTGATATTATGAAAAGATTGAATGATGAAGAAAAACGTCAATTGGGGCTATTAATTTTTTATTATCGTAGTTCTTATTTTCGGAGCGCACGAAATGATAATGAAAACTTTAAGCAAGTTAATTTTTGTCGAGGGATATGTTCACAAGCGCAATTATCGCGATTAGAGAATGGCGAACCATTAAAAGATCACGAAATATATTGGTTGCTTTTAGATAAACTTAATTTAAAGTATGAAAGAATATCCTCTAAAGAAGTTTTGACTTTTGAATCATATTATGAATATATTTATGAGTATCAAAATAATGATCAGTTAGCGATTAATTATAATGAATATATTTTAATGATAAATCATTTTCAAAATGTTTTCCGAAACAATGTAATTTATACCCACTATAATTATGCCTTAGAGTTTATTGTGAATATCTTAAATGAAGATTTAGAAGAAGCATATATTTTACTTGAGCTTGTTGAAAAAACATTAGATATTTTGCCTCCACAACTACTCATTTTGACATTACACTATATAGGTAAGTATTATTATTTGATTAATGAATATCATGTGGCTAATAAATATTATTTATTAAGTCTTGAACATATGCATAAAAATAATCTTTCTAATAATGTAATTTATTTTGATATTGCGATTAATGAAATAAAACGCAAATCTTATATTCAAGCAAGTTATTATTTAAACCGTGCTTTAGGATTTTATTTAAATACTAATAATCAATTAACGTTAGGGAAAATTTACTTTTACTTTGGTCTTCTTTATACCTTAAATAAGGAATATGATATTAGTTATCGCATGTTAAATAAAGCACTAGAAATTGCGCATACCATTCATAAACGAGAATTATTAGTAAATATATATAATCTCTATGTTGTTAATTTGTATCTCACTGAAAATTTACAGAAAGCATTAATATATTTGAATGAAGCATTACTAGTTGAGTCTAATAAAATAAGTAGATTATTAGAAGTGTTAATTAAACATAAATTAAAACAAAATCCAGATGATAACTTACTCGGTGATAATTATTTTGAGATTTATCAATTTGTTAAATTAGAAGATAAAGAAAAGTATTTTGAAGAAGTTATCGAACCTAAACTGAATAAATATGATATACTTATTCAACATGTGGTATTAAATGAATTATATGTTGAATATAAAACTAAAAAGAAGTATAAAAAGGCGCTTGAATTATTAGAAAAATATAAAATCTGAATATTTTTAGGAAAAAGGCAATAGAATTCTCGCTTTTTCCCAAATATTCAGATTTCTTTATTTTTGCTTTCTAATCCATATAATGTAAAGTAGGAAGACAGGAATGGTGAGGTGAGTAAGATGCAATGGATTATACCCTTTATTTGGTTTTTGGTAGCACTAGTCTTTATAGTAATTGAAGCATCAACACTAAATCTAATTACTATTTGGTTTGCGGGTGGTGCACTCGCTAGTTTGGTAGTAGCACTAATCGTACCACAAATGATATGGTTACAATTTCTCGTATTTATCATTGTTTCTATTTTATTAGTGTTCACAATTAGAAACTATGCGGTTAAGAAATTAAGAGCCTCACAAGTTAAAACTAATGTGAACTCTTTAATCGGAAGACGAGCAATTGTCACACAAACAATCGAAGAGTTCAAATATGGTGAAGTTAAAGTAGATGGCGCTTATTGGACTGCTAAGAGTGTTGATGGCTCGCGTATAGAAAAAGACGCGGTAGTAGAAATAATTGATATTAGCGGTGTTAAACTAATTGTGAAAAAAGTAAATTAAAAGGAGGAGAATGTTATGACCTTAGTATTAGCAAGTTCAGGTTGGATGGTACTTTTATTCATCATTATTCCCTTATTAGTTTTATGGATTCTCTTATCAGTTCACATTGTTCCTCAATCTTATGCGTATGTGGTTGAACGGATGGGATCCTTTAAATGTGTCTGGGAATCAGGTATTCACTTTAAAATTCCCTTTATTGATCGGGTTGCTCAAAAAGTCTTATTAAAAGAACAAGTTTTTGATTTCAAACCCCAACCAGTCATTACGAGAGATAATGTGACGATGCAAATTGATACGGTTGTTTTTGTACAAATAACCGATCCTAAATTATATACATATGGTGTATCTAATCCAGAAATGGCAATTGAAAATTTAACAGCCACAACATTACGTAATATCATTGGTGAATTAGAACTTGATGAAACGCTAACTAGCCGCGAAGTAATTAACTCTAAAATGCGAATTATTCTCGATGAGGCTACTGATCCTTGGGGAATCAAAGTTACACGCGTAGAAGTAAAAAACATCTTACCACCTAAAGACATTCAAGATGCTATGGAAAAGCAAATGCGAGCTGAACGGGAAAGACGTGCAACAATTTTAACAGCTGATGGACAAAGAGAAGCTGCGATAAAATTAGCAGAAGGGGAAAAACAAGCAAAGATCTTACAAGCTGAAGCAGAAAAACAAGCGAGAATTTTACAGGCAGAAGCAGAAAAGCAAGCACAAATTAAAAAGGCTGAAGGGGAAGCAGAAGCTATACTTAAAGTTAATGAAGCACTTGCAGAAGGGTTGAAATTATTAAATGAAGCTAACCCAACAGACAGAATCTTAACGCTTAAAGCCTATGAAGCATTAATGAAAGTTGCAGATGGCAAAGCTACTAAGATTATTATTCCTTCTGAAATTCAAAATCTTGCTGGCCTTGTTACAAGCATTAAAGAATTAGTTACTGATGCAAAATCTGAAGAAGAAAAAGAAAACTAAATATAATTAAAAAAGCTTAACCAAAAGGTTAAGCTTTTATGTTTATATGATGTTTTTGATAAAAGTCCTGATAAATTTTAATTGAACTAAAACCTTTATAAGTTATTAAATAATGCAGAATAATGATTTCGAAAGGTATTTTAATAATCATAACTAAAAAACGATAAGGCAATAAAGCGAAAAAACTAGCTGGTTGTTCATATTGCCAAATGAATAGTTGTGTAGAAGAGACTATAAAAGCGATAATAAGTGTAATAACGGTAGATAGGATAATGGTTGTTTTTTTATAACGGAAAAATGTAAAAACTATTCCAGGTATAATACCGAAAAGCATCGCTTCTACAGTAAAGAGATTTGGTCCCACATTTAACCCTCTAATATTAATCATTGAATAAACTAGATCAGTTACTAAACCAACTAATCCACCATATAGCGGACCTAAAAGAATACCTGCAATCATAATTGGTATTTCAAAGATTCTTACCGCAAAAAATTGGGTTTCATAAGAAATGAATAACTTCATGATAATTGCGACGCTCGCAAAAATTGCGCCAAATACTACTTGTCTTATTATTTTTTTTGATTTAGTCATAAAAAAGACCTCCGTTTAAATAAAATTACAGAAGTCCACTAAAAATATATACATATTTTTACAGCGGACGCGATAAGAAATCGCAGGGAGAAACCTCCCTTTCGTCTATAGGCAACATCCCATCCTATAGCACTTAACGCTTCTTATCTACT
>DATCKO010000056.1:0-2377 GCA_036562215.1 Haloplasmataceae bacterium
AATAAATATCAATTAAGCGATGGTTTCTATTTTTCTAGGAACCATTTTTAAATATAAAAAAATCCTTTTATCAATCATCATTTTACCTAAATAAATAACATATACTTTTTTAGGTGATAGAAATGAAAAAAGGATTTTTTCTAATTATTTTTAGTGTCTTTTTATTGTCGTTTAGCTTTACTACTTATGGTGAACCATCAGTTAATGTAAGTGCAGAATGTGCTGTTTTAATCGAAAGACAAACACAAAGGATACTATATTCAAAAGCAGCTCATAAACAAAGACCAGTTGCATCTATTTCTAAAATCATGACGGCTATAATCGCCATCGAAAACGCTCACTTAAATGATTATGTAACGATTAGTAAAGAAGCAACAAAGCAAGTTGGTTCATCACTATATTTACCTGAAGGAACACAAATCAAATTAAGAGATTTACTTTATGGTTTAATGCTTAGGAGCGGAAATGATGCTGCCTATGCTATTGCTGAACATGTATTTGGTAATGTTAGTACATTTGTCCATTATATGAATGAAAAAGCCAAAGAATTAGGAATGTTTAACTCGACTTTTGAAAATCCTTCTGGTTTAGATGAAGAAAGTGTCAATATTTCTACAGCCTATGATATGGCTTTATTAACGAAGTATGCGATGGATAATCCTTTATTTAGAGAAATTAACAATACTTCTAGACATAAAGCAGAAACTAAAGATGGAATGGTATATCTATGGTATAACAAACATCGCTTAATCAATCATTATGATTACATTATTGGTGGAAAGACTGGATATACAAAACTAGCTAAAAGAACTTTAGTATCTGTAGGGAAAAAAGATAATTTAGAATTAATAGTGGTAACCTTAAATAGTAGTGATGATTGGAATGACCATCTACGCTTATTTGATTATGGCTTTAAAGAATATGAGATGGTGACATTATTAGAAAAAGGTATTTTTGAAAGTAAGGAATTAGATAAAATATTCTATGTGGACGATAAAATTGTGTATCCTGTTAAAGATGAAGAACTAAATCAGTTTAAGTTTGTGATTGATGTTGATGATCTTAATAGAAAAACCTATTTGCTACTTGTGAATGATAAGAGAGTTATGTTAAAAAAGGAAATATATCTCTATGATACAACTCATAGTGTATTAAATGATAGTTTTACAATTAAGGATTTATGGAAGGGAATAATTTTATTTATTCGTGAGTTGTTTTGGTAAATAAAATCTGGCTCTTTTTATTTATAATCGGCATTTCTTTTGCGATATATAATAATAGAATTGTAGAAGTAAATAATGCTTTACTAGAAGCACCTCAAGAATCGGTGATGATGATACTTAATCTTACTGGTTTATATATTTTATGGAATGGTTTTCTACAAATCGCAAAAGATTGTGGTTTAATCGATGCTTTAGCTCGAAAAATCTATATTATTACAAAATATATCTTTCCCGATTTACCAAAAGACCATGAAGTTCATGGTTATTTAGCGAGTAATATTGCCGCAAACGTCTTAGGATTAGGAAGTGTAGCAACCCCTCTTGGTATAAAAGCTATGGAAGAAATGAAGAAAATTAATGATAATAAGGATGAAGCAAGTCGCTCTATGATTACCTTAATCTTATTAAATTCTTCTGGATTAACCCTAATTCCAACTACAATTATTTCCTTAAGAAAAATTTATGGTAGTTCTAATCCTACTAGTGTATTACCATTTATTATTGTTTGTACATGTATAACTACCTTTTGTGCTTTATTAATAGATCGTATATTTTATTTTTTTAATAAACATAAATTTAAAAAATGAGTGGATATGATGAATTTTACTGTATATATAATACCGATATTAGTAGTATTTTTAATGATCTATGCCTTGTTTAAAAAAGTAAATGCTTATGATAGTTTTATTAAGGGGGCTAAAGAAGGAGCTAAATATGCTTTTGAGATTTTACCGTATGTAGCTAGTATGATAATTGCGACAGCGGTTTTTAGAAGCTCCGGTTTTTTGCAGATAATTGGTTCCTTTTTAAATAGATTACGTATATTTAATATTGAGATTTTTACGCTTATGTGTTTTCGCCCTATATCTGGTATGGCAAGCTTAGCAGTATTAAAAGATATATTTCGTATATATGGTCCAGATAGTATTACAGGAATCTTAGCTTCATTAATTCAAGGTAGTACAGATACCACCTTGTATATTATTACGGTTTATTTTGGAGCTGTAGGGATTAAAAAAGTTAAGTATTCTGTAAAAGCAGGTTTAATAACTGATATACTATCATATATAATTGCCTTAATAGTGATAAAACTATGTATAGGGAATTGATAAATTTTAAAATTCGGGTAAAATTATCTTAATGTAGTAAAATAA
>DATCKO010000057.1:0-13299 GCA_036562215.1 Haloplasmataceae bacterium
GAAGTAAGTTCAACCTTAAAGTCATTTCATATTGAAAATTGTAATAGGATAGAAAATTATGAAATTATAGGACAATTAAGAGAATTAGTTTACCTTAAGTTTTTACAAATGAAGAAGATACCAAGTATACAATATATTAATAATATAAGTAAATTAAATACTTGTGTATTCTTTGAATCAAATGTGATTGATCGAGATATGACACCATTAACTAAGGTACAGACTGTCAATATTGATTCAATAAAAAGACATTTATATAAAGTGATAGATAAAGAAAGTGAAATATAATGATTTTCATTTTGGATAATATGTGAAAGGAGATGAGGAGATAGAATTATGGAGAAGGTTAGATCGATAGAAATAAAAGAAGAGTTAAGAATTTTAAAAAACAAAGCAAACCTACAGATATGTGGCAAGAATATTTAGATGAAGAAGATGAAATGGGAGAATTCTATACTGAAGAAGGAATAGAAGAAGTATCTAATGCCTTAGATCGTTTTATTCAAGGGTTAATAGATTTAGATGATTACAATAATAATGAAACTATCGAAGAACTAATAAAAAATGTAGTATTAGATATAAATAAAATAAGCCAAAAATATGATGGAATGATAGAAACTTATGAAAGAGAAGAATTAGTAGATTTTAACATTCAGCATTAGATGTTATAGAATATGAATATGAAGATGATGTAACAGAAGAATGGCGTGAATGGTAGGTTATTTTTATCTAATTTTTCTTTATAGAAATCATAAAGATTGTGTAAAATTGTAGAAGAGCTCAAGGACCAAGCTCAACTATATACTTTCACAATCTTTTTTTTGTATAATAAGATTAAATTATTAAGGTAGTAAAAATGATTGCTAAATCTTTTTGTAATTTTTAATCATGCTTTAATATTGAGGTAAATTCTAACAATGTATAATATATTGTCAATTATTATGATATAATGGTATTAGAATTACTAAGAGTGGTGATTAGATGACAAAATCTATTAAAAATCTACTATTAGTTACCGGTATGAGTGGTGCTGGTAAGTCCATAACTCTTAATTGTTTAGAAGATATCGGTTATTACTGTATTGATAATATGCCAGTATTATTACTTAAACATATAACATCTTTAACTAGTGTAAGTAATCCCAATTATAATAATATAGAGAATTTTGCGGTTGTTGTTGATAGCCGTAGTCAGGATATTTCTAGTTTAATTAATGTGATTAATGAACTTAAAAGTGATCAAAGTCTTAATTTAAAAGTCTTATTTTTAGATGCTAGTGATGATGTGTTAGTAAAACGTTATAAAGAAACAAGAAGAATTCACCCACTTTTAAATAAAGGTTCTGTCATTGAAGGTGTTTTTAAAGAAAGAGAAGTTTTAAAAAGTATAAGAGAAATTGCTGATTACATTATTGATACATCGTATTTAAGTTCTAATAAATTAAAACAAGAGGTAACTAGTAGGTTTAGTGTCAATAAGTTTTCTTTCGATGTCAATATCATGTCCTTTGGTTTTAAATATGGTGCACCAATTGACTGTGATTATGTTTTTGATGTTCGGTTTTTACCAAATCCTTATTATATGCCAGAATTAAAAGAACTAACAGGGTTAGATTTAGAGTGTTATAATTATGTGATAAATCGCGATTCAACGAAAATATTTCTAGATAAATTAGTTAATTTATTAGACTTTGTCATCCCTGAATTTGGTAACATTGCGAAAAAACAAGTATTTATTGGATTAGGATGTTCAGGAGGACAACATCGTTCTGTTGCCATTGCCGAAGCCCTGTATCAACTATTAAAAGATAGATATAATTGTTATGTTTGGCATCGTGACATTGATAAGAATGGGAAGGAGAGATAGTATGGATAGAGACCCTAATATTGTCATAATTGGTGGTGGGACAGGTTTATCATATGTCTTAAAAGGAATTAAAAAATATCCCATTGATATAACCGCTATTGTGACTGTTGGAGACGATGGTGGCAGTAGTGGCGATATCCGAAATTCTATTAATGTGGTACCTCCTGGAGATATTAGAAAAGTGATGGTTGCGATGAGTGAAACGGAACCATTAATGAATAATTTATTAAATCATCGTTTTAATGATGATAATATTTTCGCAAATCATACTGTTGGTAATATATTATTAACAGCTTTATTTCAAATAACCGGTGATTATGTACAAGCAATAAGAAAATTATGTAATGTATTAAATGTTAAAGGAACAATATTACCTGTAGCTCAAAAACCTATTACTCTAAGCGCTGTAATGGATGATGACTCGGTAATTATCGGTGAATCACATATTACAGCTGCTAAAAAAAGAATAAAAGAAATCTCTATTGTAGAAAAAGATATAGAAGTGACAAAGGAAGTATTAGATGCCATTAATGAAGCTGATATGATAGTGTTTGGTCCAGGTAGTATCTTTACCAGTATTATACCTAATCTATTAGTACCTGGTGTAAAAGAAGCAATCAATCAATCAAAAGCTAAAAAAGTATATGTCTGTAATATTATGACTGAACCTGGTGAATCTGATCATTTTACAGTTAGTAAACATGTATCTATATTAGAGAAGTATTTAGGAAACTCTATAATTGATTCGATAATCGCCAATGATGATAAAAATATTGATAATGAAATCTTAAGTAAATATAAAGAAAAAGATGCTGATTTAGTTGAAATTGATTATGAAGAAATCATTAAAATGAATAAAGAACTTATAACCGGTAATTTTATTTATGTAAATGAAAATAATCATCTGCGTCATAATAGTAAGAAGATTGCTGCATATTTAATGATGATGTTAATCGATACAATAGAATAGAGAGTAGGTGAATTAATGTCATTTGCATCAAAAACAAAAAATGAGTTAGTTTCTCTTTATGTATCTGATTGTTGTGCTAAGGCAGAATTAGCCGCATTAACTAGGCTTAATGGTGTTATAAATATATCGCAAAGTGGATTGCGTATAGAGTTTCAGACGCAAAATGCTTCCATTGCCCGCCGTTACGTAAAACTTATTAAGCAATTATATGATGTTAAGATCGATTTATTAACACGTAAACAAATGCGTTTACATAAAGCCAATGTATATATTGTTAGAATTGTTAGCCATGCGGAAATGATTATTAGTGATTTACAGTTAATGTATAATTCTGGTTCTGGTATTTGTAAAGAGTTAATTAATCAAACTTGTTGTAAAAGATCTTACCTACGTGGAGCTTTCTTAGCTAGTGGTTCTATTAATAATCCAGAGAAGTCATCATATCATTTAGAAATATCAGTTTTTGATAGTCAATGTGCAGAAGATATTAAAGAACTATGTAATGAGTTTAATCTAAATGCACGAACTTTACAACGCAAAAAGGGTTACATAGTATACATAAAAGAATCTGAGAAAATCAGCGATTTTCTTCGTGTTATTAATGCGACTAATGCCCTACTTGATTTTGAAGATATTAGGATTTTTCGCGATATGAATAATTCAGTTAATCGAATTAGAAACTGTGATATTGCTAATTTAAATAAATCATGGGAAGCTTCAAATAAACAAATGGAAAATATCAATTTAATAGCTGATACTTTTGGCTTAGATTTTTTATCAGAAAAGTTATATGAAGTAGCTGTACTACGAATGAAATATCCAGACTCTACATTTAATGAATTAAGTGAATTATATGAAGAAGAATATAATAAACCAATTAGTAAATCTGGTTTAAATCATCGATTTCGTAAGATAACAGAGATTGCAAGTAAAATAAGGAATAGAGAATAGGTGTATGAGAACATCTATTTTTTTGATAAAGTAAAATTTATAATTTGTAATTTTTATGATTTAAGATTATAATATAAGCGTTATATAAATTTGGAGGTATGTATATGGAAAAAAAAGTTATTTTTTCGAATCAGGCTCCCAAAGCGATAGGACCTTATTCACAAGCTATTCTTGTTAATAACATGTTATTTGTTTCAGGGCAAGTTCCTTTAGTGCCTGAGACTATGGAAATTGTTTCTTCAGATGTCAGTGAGCAAACAGAACAATCACTAAAGAACATACAAGCTATATTAACTGAAGCAGGTTTTTCATTTGAAGATGTAGTAAAGACTACTATTTTTATTAAGGATATGAATGATTTTAGTAAAATTAATGAAGTATACGCTAAATATTTTTCTAATCATAAACCAGCTCGGGCATGTGTTGAAGTATCTAGATTACCTAAAGATGTGAAAGTAGAGATAGAATTAATTGCGGTAAAATAACTAATTTACTAAAATACCCACTGTAAAAATACCTACTTAATAGGTATTTTTTAATTTTTATCAATCTTGAGAATAATAATTAGTGTTAATAGAAGTGAGGAAGTGTTATTATGTCATATCAATTTTTACTTGATATCGCTTTAATTCTAATCAGTACTAAAGCATTAGGACTAGTTGTAAGACGTTATCATATGCCACAAGTAGTGGGAGCATTATTAGCAGGACTAATTTTAGGTCCAGCTATGTTAAACATTTTACATGAAACCGATTTTTTAAAAGAAGTTGCAGAATTAGGTGTTATTGTCATGATGTTCTCTGCTGGTATAGAAACCGATTTGAAAGAATTAGGTAAAGTAGGGAAAGCTGGCTTGTTTGTAGCTTTATGTGGAGTTTTAGTGCCACTTATTATGGGGTTTCTCATAGCATTATTCTTTAATCGCGGAGATTCATGCAAAATGTTTTTTTGGGAGTAGTTTTAACAGCAACTTCCGTAAGTATTACTGTAGAAACTTTACAAGAATTAGGAAAATTATCCACTAAGGTAGGTACAGCAGTTTTAGCTGCATCCTTAATCGATGATATATTAGGATTAATTGCTTTGACTATTGTCACTAGCATGTCCGGTGCTGATGTTAATATTCTTTTAGTACTAGGAAAGATAATTCTCTTTTTTGTTTTGGCGATTAGTTTTGGATTTGTGGTATATAAGGCATTTACATGGTATGTTAATAAGGTAAATAATGTTGATTTAAGACGCTTTCCTATAATCGCATTTGTGGTTTGCTTAATATTAGCTTATTGCGCTGAAGAATTCTTTGGGATAGCAGATATCATAGGTGCATTTATCGCTGGGTTGATTGTTTCCAATACTTCTAAAGCAAAATATATTGCCTCTAAATTTAGACCATTATCATACTTATTACTTACCCCAGTCTTTTTTGCTAGTATTGGTATAAAAGTTGAGATACCAGAAATGAATGCTTATATTATCTTTTTTACTATATCATTAGTACTTGTATCTTTCTTATCGAAGATTATTGGTTGTGGATTGGGTGCTAAATTGAGTGGTTTTAAGATGCATGAAAGTGTTCAAATAGGTATAGGGATGGTTTCAAGAGGAGAAGTAGCTTTAATTATAGCAAATAAAGGTTTAGCTTTAAGGTTACTAAATGAAAATTTTTTTGGTCCTATAATAATCATGGTCGTCTTTGCAGCGGTCTTAACTCCAATATTATTAAAATTATCGTTTAGGACTGATGGTATGATAGAAAGACCAATAAGTGACTTAGTTAAAAGCTATGAAAAAGTGGAAAAAATAAATTATCTTGAAGATAAATTACTTGATGAGAAAACTATAATAAAATAAGGCCAAATAACTTTGGCCTTTTATAATATTATTCGATAATCTTCATCGGATATGAAAGATGTGTTCTTTAAAAGTAGTAACCTTATTATAAGGGTAAGAATAATCGGAATAATTAAATAAATGGATATAGTAATGAAAATATTTTTGGTAGTCCAATTTACTATGTTAAGATAGTTTATTGGACCAATTAGGCCAATTATGCCAAAACCTGCGCTTTGGGTTGTTCCTTGAACATTAAGAAGACCACCAATTGCCCCTATAAAAGCTGCTACCAATATGACGGGTAACATTATTTTAGGCTTGTTAACATAATTAGTCATTTGTAGTTTAGGAGAACCAAAAATGATGGCTATGGTCTTACCCCAGCCATTTGTTTTTAAGCTAAGTACACCAAGCACTACACAAGCTACACTGGCACCGAGATTAGCGACACCAGCACTGATTCCTGATAAACCAATAGCTGTTGCTACACCTACAGATGAGATAGGTGAGGGAATTAATAGAGCAAAACTAACTGCTACTAATATACCCATAAGTATTGGTTGTAATTCAGTAAACTTATTTATAATAGTACCTATAAAGGTATTAATATATGAGACATAAGGTAACATACTTAAACCTATAAAGCCTACTACTACGATTACAAGCGTTGGTAGAATAATGATAGTATAGTTTTTTAATCTGTTACCAATTAACTGGATAAAAATAACAGCAAGTAAAGCGGTAAGGGAAGCATTTATGACATCACCAATATTAGATAATGTAATTGTACCATCTATTATTTTAAATGATCCTGAAGCAATACCTGATGCTATTGCAACACTTCCTACTTCAATTGTAGATAGGTTAAATTTTAGGGCAATACATAAACCGATTATTGTACCTAGAAAATAGGAAGTATAATTGACAATATTACCTATTGTTGTTAAATCTAATGCTTTTGCTAGTTCACCTATTAATGCTGGTGGTACTAATGTTATTACTACTCCAATACTCATGCCATTTAGTACACGATTCAAATAATCTTTAATAGTTATTTTTTTCATTATATCCTCCATCATGTATTATTGATTATCAAGGCTTTTATTGTCATTCCATCCTTATTATTATATAATATAATTATGTATTATACTAATATTATGTGTAAAAGAAAGTGAGGATAAAATGGTTATATTAGATGGTAATAGTCTTACTCTGAATGAATTTATACAGGTGGTACGCTTTAATGCTAAAGTAGCTTTGAGTGAAGAATCAATCGAGCGCATTAAAAAAAGTGAAAAGATAATATCCGGAATTGTTGAGAATGAGACGGTTATTTATGGTGTTAATACAGGATTTGGAAAATTGGCAAATGTCTTGATTAATAAAGATGAGGTAGGAATACTTCAGGAAAACCTCTTAAAAAGTCATGCCTGTGGAGTTGGAGAATATTTTGATAACGAAGTTACACGTGGGATAATGTTATTAAGGATAAATGCCCTTGCTAAAGGTTTTTCTGGTATTAGATATCAAACTTTAGAAAGATTAATTTTTTATTTAAATGAGAATATTCTTCCTTTAATTCCTGAGAAAGGTTCCTTAGGTGCTAGCGGTGATTTAGCTCCACTTGCCCATATGGCTTTGAGTTTAATAGGCATTGGTAATGTTCGCTTTCAAGGAAAAATTGTCGATGTTACTGATGTCTTAAATCACTATGGTTTAAAACCTTTAAAATTATTTGCTAAGGAAGGATTATCATTAATTAATGGAACGCAAGTTATGACCTCAGTAGGGGCAATTACAACTTATGATGCCATACAACTAGCCAAATTAGCTGATATCGCAGGTAGTTTAACAATGGAAGCTTTATATGGAATAAAAGATGCTATGGATGAAAGAATCCATGAAGTTCGTGGTCATAAGGGACAAATTAATACCGCCAAAAATATTTTATCTTTAACTAAAGATAGCACCTATATTACAAGACAAGGTGAAAAGAGGGTTCAAGATGCCTATGCTTTACGCTGTATTCCTCAAGTACATGGAGCATGTAAAGATGCTATTGAATACGTATTTTCAAAAATAGAAATTGAAATGAATGCTGCAACGGATAATCCATTAGTATTTTCCGATAGCGTTATATCAGGTGGTAACTTTCATGGAGAACCAATGGCCATTGCTTTTGATTTCTTAAAGGTTGCTCTTAGTGAGTTAGCTAATATTTCTGAAAGACGTACCGAACGTCTTGTAAACCCAAGTTTAAGTGAAGGGTTACCAGCCTTTTTAGTAAAAAACAGTGGACTTAATTCAGGCTTTATGATTATGCAATATACTGCTGCTGCATTAGTAAGTGAGAATAAGGTCTTAGCTCATCCTGCTAGTGTAGATTCTATACCATCTAGTGCTAATCAAGAGGATCATGTATCCATGGGTACAATAGCATCTCGTCAAGCTAGAGAAATATTACATAATGCTCAGAATGTAATTGCTATTGAATTATTAGCCAGTACACAAGCACTTGATTTACGAGAAAGAAAATGTTTAGGTAAAGGAACAAAAATTGCCTATAATGTAATAAGAGAGCACATTCCTTTTATTGATCAAGATATTGTAATGTCACCAATTATTGAAAAAATGAGAAATTTAATAATTAATAACAAGATCCTAGAGGCTGTAGAAAAAGAAGTAAAACTCATTTAACAGAGTGGTTTTTAAAAAGAAGATTTTTATATAATAATGTCATATAAAATTTTAGGAGGGATTTAGATGTTTTATAATGATAAAATCGCTGAGGCAATGACCGTAAAATTGGATGCTATCTTTGATGAATTACCAGAGTATCCAGAATTTGTCCCTAATATTAGAAGAGCACCAAAAAGGGAGTTTAAATTAACAGAGAAAGAAACTGCATTGGCTTTAAAAAATGCTCTTCGTTATATACCGGAGAAATGGCATAAAGTTTTAGCTGAAGAATTTCTTGAGGAACTCTTAACAAGAGGTAGAATTTACGGATACCGTTTCCGCCCACAAGGTAGAATTTATGGTAAACCAATTGATGAATATCAAGGTAAAACGATTGAAGGTAAAGCCATTCAAGTAATGATTGATAATAATTTAGATTTTGAGACAGCTCTATATCCATATGAACTAGTAACTTATGGTGAAACTGGTAGTGTAATGCAAAACTGGATGCAATATCATTTGATTAAAAAATATTTGGAAATAATGACAGATGAGCAAACACTAGTCGTTCAATCAGGACATCCATTAGGTTTATTTAAATCACCAAAAAATGCACCACGCGTTATTATCACTAATGGTTTAATGGTGGGTCTTTATGATGATTTAGAAAATTGGAATCGGGCAGCGAGTCTTGGAGTAGCTTCATACGGACAAATGACTGCTGGTGGCTGGATGTATATTGGTCCACAAGGAATTGTTCATGGTACTTATTCGACTATTTTAAATGCTGGACGTGATAAGTTAGGTATTCCAGAAGATAAAAACTTAGCGGGAAAACTATTTGTTTCTAGTGGTTTAGGAGGTATGAGTGGAGCACAAGGTAAAGCTTGTGATATTGCTGGTGGTGTATCAATAATTGCTGAAGTGGATGAGTCAAGGATTAAGACTCGTTATGAACAAGGTTGGGTAAGCTATGTTACTGATAGTACTGAAGAAGCCTTTATGAAGGCACAAGAATATCAAAAATTACATAAACCTTTATCTATAGCCTATTATGGAAATATAGTTACTCTATTAGAATATGCCATAAAGGAAAATATCCATATTGATTTATTAAGTGACCAAACTTCTTGCCATAATGTCTATGATGGTGGTTATACTCCAGTAGGTATTACTTTTGAGGAAAGAACAGAATTATTAAGAACTGATAAAGAACACTTTAAACATTTAGTTGATAAGGGCTTACGAAGACATTTTGAAGCTATTAAAGTTCTTACAGAACGGGGAACATACTTCTTTGATTATGGAAATAGTTTCATGAAAGCTGTCTTTGATGCTGGTGTAAAAGAAATTTGTAAGAATGGAGAAAATCCATTAGATGGCTTTATTTGGCCAAGCTATGTGGAAGATATAATGGGACCTATTTTATTTGACTATGGATATGGTCCATTTAGATGGGTTTGCTTAAGTGGTAAAGATAGTGACTTAGATAAGACTGATGAAGCAGCAATGAGTTGTATTGATCCAAATCGTCGTTTCCAAGATCGCGACAATTATAATTGGATTAGAGATGCCAAGAAAAACAAATTAGTTGTAGGAACGAAAGCACGTATTCTTTATCAAGATGCTTTAGGAAGAATGAAAATAGCTCTAAAATTTAATGAATTAGTACGTGAAGGCGTTATTGGACCTGTTATGATTGGTCGAGATCATCATGATACTGGTGGTACGGATTCCCCATTTAGAGAAACATCTAATATAAAAGATGGTTCTAATATCATGGCGGAAATGGCTACACACATATTTGCAGGTAATGTCGCTCGTGGTATGAGTTATGTCGCCCTTCATAATGGTGGTGGCGTAGGAATCGGTAAAGCTATTAATGGTGGCTTTGGTATGGTTCTAGATGGTAGTAAACGGGTTGATGAAATCTTAAAAAGTGCCGTACCTTGGGATGTCATGGGTGGAGTAGCTCGTCGGGCTTGGGCACGTAATGAAAATGCTTTATCCACATCAATTGAATATAACAAGTTGAGTGACGAAAATCATATTACATTACCATATTTAACTGATGATGATTATATTAACGAGTTAGTAAGTAAAAATTATGTAAAAGGTGGAAAATAAAGTGAAAATTGTGCAATGTGTACCTAATTTTTCTGAAGGGCAAGATTTAGATAAAGTCGAAAAAATAGTTAGTTGTCTAAAAAATAAACCAGGTTTTAAATTAGTTAGTTATGAACCAGATCCTAACTATAATAGAACAGTTGTAACTCTATTAGGTGAACCATATTCGATCAAAAATGCAGTTGTCGAAATGGTTGGATTAACTACTGAGTTAATAGACTTAAATCATCATGTCGGTGAACATCCACGTATGGGTGCTACTGATGTCATTCCATTTATTCCTATTAGAAATATCACCATGGAAGAATGTTGTGAAATAGCAAAAAGTTGTGCTAAAGAAATAAATGAGAAATATGATATTCCTATTTTCTTATATGAAGAAGCAGCTAGTAATTCTGACCGAGTTAATTTAGCTAATATTCGTAAAGGTCAATTTGAAGGCATGAAGGAAAAGATTAAATTACCAGAATGGTATCCAGATTATGGAAGACCTGAGATTCATCCAACTGCAGGAGCAATTGCTGTAGGAGCAAGATTTCCTCTTGTCGCCTTTAATATTAACTTAGATACTGATAATGTAGAAATCGCTAATAAGATTGCCAAAGCAATTCGCTATTCTAATGGAGGATTTAGATATATTAAAGCAGGACCTGCGGAAATGAAGGATAAAGGTATCGTACAAGTTACTATGAATATTACTAATTATCAAAAGACTGCCATTTATCGTGTTTTTGAAACAGTAAAAATGGAAGCAAAACGTTATGGTGTAAATGTCCTTGGCAGTGAAATTATAGGATTAGTACCTATGGAAGCTTTAGTAGAATCTTTAGAATATTATCTCGGTTTAGAAGGTTTCAATATGAACAAAGTATTAGAAAGTCATCTTTTTGATATGGATGTGGAAGAATGACGAATAGCTTAATTATTTATCATATCGATAATCTCATCACCATGAAAGGTAAGAAAGCCTTAAGATGTGGTGAAGAAATGAAGATTATCGAAAACATAAAAAATGGTTATGTCGTGGTTGAAGATGGCATAATTAAGCAAGTAGGAAATGGTGAAACATATAAAGATTATATTAAGGAAAATACTGAACTAGTTGATGCAAGTGGCTTACTTATGACTCCAGGATTAATCGATTCACACACCCATTTAGTTCATGGTGGAAGCCGTGAACATGAACTTAAAATGAAATTAGAAGGTAAAACTTATCTTGATATTTTAAATGCTGGTGGTGGTATTCTTAATACAGTTAATGCGACTAAAAAAGCCACATTTGCTGAATTATATGATAAAGCCAAAAATAGTCTTGATATCATGCTTAAATATGGTGTTACGACAGTAGAAGCCAAAAGTGGTTATGGTTTGGATTATGAGACCGAAATTAAACAACTTGAAGTCGCCAAAAAACTTAATGAAAACCATCCTGTTGATATTAAAAGTACATATTTAGGCGCTCATGCTGTACCTATCGAATATCGTGGTAAAAAAGAAGAATATATTCAAAAGATAATCGAAATGCTCCCAATAATTAAAGAGCAAAAATTAGCTGACTACTGTGATGTCTTTTGTGAAGAAGGAGTCTTTTCACTATCGGAAAGTGAATATATTTTAAGTGAGGCAAAAAAATTAGGGTATAAGCTTAAAATCCATGCTGATGAAATGGTGGCTTTAGGTGGAGCTACTCTAGCATGTAAATTAGGATGTGTTTCTGCTGACCATTTGATGGCATCAGAAGTTACTGATTATCAAAATTTAGCTAAAGCTAAAGTTGTTGCCAATCTTTTACCTGCTACATCCTTTAATTTAAATAAAGATTATGCAAAAGCCCGTAAAATGATTGAATTTGGTTGTGGAGTCGCATTATCATCAGATTATAATCCAGGAAGTTGCCCATCAGAAAATCTCCAGTTTGTCATGCAATTAGCATGCTTAAAAATGAAGATGCTACCTGAGGAAGTTATCACTGCTGTTACCATAAATGGTGCTTGTTCATTAAATGAAGAGGAGAATATTGGATCTATTGAAGTCGGTAAAAAAGCAGATTTGGTTTTATTTGCGGTTCCTAATTTAGAGTATTTGATTTATCATTTTGGGGTTAATCACGTTAAGGATGTTTATAAAAATGGTAAATTAGTTGTTAAGGATCAACAAATAGTATACTAAATGAAGGAGAAGAATTACCATGAAACTTATTGATTTTACCTTAACTCAATTTTTGAATGAAGTGGATTCTAGTAGTCCTGCTCCTGGTGGCGGAAGTGTATCAGCTTTAGCTTCAGTGTTGGGTCTATGCTTAGCTAAGATGGTATCACATTTGACATTTAATAAAAAAATTTTTCTTGAACTAGAGGAAGATGTTAGAAAAGAATATGAAGCTAATTTTAATACTTTAAATAATATTAAGGAAGAACTTCTTCCTTTAATCGATAAAGATACAGAAAGCTTTAATATGATAATGAAAGCTTACGGATTACCTAAAGAAACAGAAGAAGAAAGATTAATAAGAAGTGAAAGTATTCAATTAGCAACCTTAGAAGCTATTAAAACGCCATTTGAAATCGTTAAACTATCTTATAAAGCATTAGAGGTTATAGAAAAGATGCTCACCTATGGAAATAGAAATGCCTTAAGTGATATTGGTGTTGGTAGTTTATTAATAGCTACCGGTTTAGAAGGAGCAGTATTAAATGTCAAGATAAATTTAAGTAGTCTAAAAGATCAAGAAAAAGTCTTATATTATCAACAAGAAGTTTCTAATATATTAGAAGAAAGTAAAAAAATAAAAGAGCGAATCCTTTTATATGTATATCAGAATATTTAAAGGCTCTATAATTTTTAGTGTGGGTAACTAACTCACACTATTTATT
>DATCKO010000067.1:0-6423 GCA_036562215.1 Haloplasmataceae bacterium
GAATATTAGTAAAGATCAAATATTACAATTAGCAGAGAAATATAAACCAGATATGACACGTTTTTTACGTGATATGATTAGAATACCTAGTGAAAGTTGTCAAGAAAAAGAAGTTATATTAAGAATTAAAGAAGAAATGGAAAAAGTAGGGTTCGATAAGGTTGAAATTGATCCAATGGGCAATGTCTTAGGATATATAGGACATGGTAAGCACATCATTGCGATGGATGCTCATATTGATACGGTAGGTATTGGGGATAGAAACTTATGGAATAAAGACCCTTATGAAGGAGACGAAGATGAAGAAATCATTTATGGTCGGGGGGCCTCTGACCAAGAAGGCGGAATGGCTGCTTTAGTTTACGCTGGTAAGATTATTAAGGATTTAGGTTTAGAAGATGATTTTACCTTAATCGTAACAGGAACTGTTCAAGAAGAAGACTGTGATGGTTTATGTTGGCAATATATCATTAATGAAAGTAAGATTAGACCAGAATTTGTTGTTATTACTGAACCTACTTCATGTAATATTTATCGTGGTCATCGAGGAAGAATGGAGATAAAGGTTACTACAAATGGTATTAGTTGCCATGGCTCAGCTCCAGAAAGAGGTGACAATGCGATATTTAAAATGGCACCAATCCTTAATGAATTAAGAGCTTTAAATGAAAATCTTCATTATGATCCATTCTTAGGAAAAGGTACTCTAACTGTATCAGAAATCTTCTTTACTTCACCATCAAGATGTGCTGTTAGTGATAGCTGTACGATTTCGGTTGATAGAAGATTAACCCATGGTGAAACTTGGCAAAGTGCTATTCAAGAAATTAAGAATTTGCCTAGTGTTAAAGCTGCTAATGCTAAGGTAGAAATGTATACATATGAAAGACCAAGTTATACTGGATTAGTCTATCCAACAGAGTGTTATTTCCCAACTTGGGTTATTCCAGAAGACCATGAGGCTTGTAAGACACTAGTGGATTGTTATCGTAATTTGTTTAATGAAGAACCAAAAGTGGATAAATGGACTTTCTCAACCAATGCCGTATCTATCATGGGTCGATATAATATTCCATGTATTGGCTTTGGACCAGGTCATGAAGACCAAGCCCATGCTCCAAATGAAGTAACTTGGAAGGATGAATTAGTAAAGAGTTGTGCAATGTATGCTTTAATTCCAATTACCTATGTAAAAAAATATGCTAATAATAAGTGATATAAATGAAGAAAATTAAATATTTACGCTGTTCCAAATGTGGAAGAATCTATAGTGAAGAGGTAATGTACCACTGTCCCGTATGTGGGATAAGTGGTACATTAGAAGTCGTCTTCGATATTGATTATGTTAAAAAAGAATTTACCAAAGAATATCTACAAAATAATGAAGATTATTCTATATGGCGTTATTTCCCACTATTACCACTGGAGAGTTTTAAGGGAAGAGCCCCATTACATATAGGCTTTTCGCCATTATACAAAGCCAAGAGATTAGAATCTCTACTTAATATTAATAATATCTATATAAAAGATGAGGGGAGAAATCCAACAGCCTCACTTAAAGATAGAGCTTCTTGTATCGGTGTTGCTAAAGCCATAGAACTAAATAAAGCTGTTATTTGTGCTGCATCAACTGGTAATGCTGCATCATCTTTATCAGGTTTTGCTGCTTGTATGGGATTAAAAAATTATATCTTTGTTCCAAAAACAATCCCTGAGGGCAAACTAGCACAATTATTGATTTTTGGTAGTAAAGTAATATTAGTTGACGGTGATTATGATTGTGCGTTTGATTTTTGCTTAGAAGCAGTTAAACATTTTGGTTGGTACAACCGTAGTTGTGCCATAAATCCTTATTTAGTAGATGGCAAAAAAACTGTAGCCTTTGAAATCTTAGAACAATTAAACTTTCAAGTACCGGATAAAGTAATCATGTCAGTAGGTGATGGTTGTTCAATATCTGGAGCTTGGAAAGGGTTTAAAGAGTTCTATGAATTAGGTTTAATCGATAAATTACCGGTTATGGTTTCTGTCCAAGCGGAAAAAGCTAATCCAGTTAATCGTTGTTATCGTAATCATTTAAGGGAGTTTGATTATATCAAACCAGATACTATTGCTGATAGTATTTCTGTAGGTATACCACGAAATGGGTACAAAGCTTTAACTGCCTTAAAAGAAAGTAATGGTATCGCAATTGATGTTAGTGATGACGAGATTCTAAATGCTATGAGGATTTTAGCTCGTTATACTGGTGTGTTCGGAGAACCAGCCGGAGTTACCGGATTTGCTGGATTATTGAAACTTAAGGAAGAAAACTTAATTGAAAGTAATGAAAGTGTGGCTTTAATTGTTTCTGGTAATGGCTTAAAAGATGTAAAATCAGCTACACTAGCAGTTAAGAAACCGGATATTATAAAACCAAGATTAGATTGTTTAATTGAGTACCTTGATGAATAAGGGGAGGATATAAGTGTTTAAGTTAATAGATTTAACCATAAATGAAAAGCAATTAAAAGAAAATGTGAAGCTGGCTAAAGAACGTAATATCATCATGCCAACTTTTGAACAAATGAAAGACCCTAGTAAAGTACCTAATAGTATTAAAGAAAGGTTAAAAAATACAGGACTTTGGGATACTGACCCTGTAAATTTATTCCGAATTACATGGAAAAACGAAAGAAAAGATTTTGGTGGAGTATATAATGAAGTTCCTAATTATATAGAGATTCCTCAAGAAATTTCTGGTGTTAAAGCACGTATTTTTGCTTTAGTAGGAAAATATTTTCCAATTGGAGCTCATAAAGTTGGTGCGAGCTATGCTTGTTTAGTACCAAGACTAGTTACGGGTCAGTTTAATCCACAATTTCATGAAGCTGTATGGCCATCAACAGGTAATTACTGTCGTGGTGGTGCCTACAATTCTAAATTATTAGGATGTAAATCCATTGCCATATTACCAGAAAACATGAGTCAAGAACGCTTTGCTTGGTTAAAAAAAGTGGCAAGTGAAATCATTACCACACCTGGATGTGAAAGTAATGTTAAAGAAATCTATGATAAAACTTGGGAATTACGAAGAACTAGAGATAATGTAATGATCTTTAATCAATTTGGTGAATTAGGCAACCATCTATGGCATTATGAAGTAACAGGTAATGCGATGTTGGATGTTTTAAAGAAGGAAATGAAACCTAACCAAAGAGTTGCTGGAGTTTGCTTAACATCTGGTTCAGCAGGTACTTTAGGTAGTGGTGATTTTATTAAAGACCAATTTCCTCATGCTTTATTAGTTGTAGGTGAAGCTCTTCAATGTCCAACTCTAACTAATAATGGTTATGGTGATCATCGCATTGAAGGAATTGGTGATAAACATGTACCTTGGATTCACAATGTGAAAAATACTGATATGGTAATGGCTTTAGATGATAACGATACCATCGCCTTATTCCGTTTATTTAATGAGGAAAAGGGACATGAGTATCTATCAGAACTAGGTGTAAATGATGATTTAATTCAAAAATTACCTTATGTTGGTATTTCTGGTGCAGCTAATATTTCAATGTGTATTAAAATGGCTAAATATTATGAATTAACTGAAAATGATATTTTACTTACAGTCTTAACTGATTCTAGCGATATGTATCAATCTCGTCTAAAAGAATTAAATGAAGCATTAGGTCAATATACGAAAGTTAAAGCAGAAGTAGACCATCACCGTAGTTGTTTAGGTTTAAGTATTGACCATATGGAAGAATTGACTTATTATGGTAAAAAACGTATTCATAATCTCAAATATTATACTTGGATTGAGCAACAACAATATGATATCCAAGAACTTAATGCTCAATGGTATGATTATGATAATTACTGGACAAGACTTCATCAAATGGGTAAAGATTTAGATAAACTAATTACACAGTTTAATGAAATGACGGGTTTAATATAGGAAGGTGAGATAAGTGGGAATAGTATTAAAAGGCGGAATGATAATTACAGCTAGTGATTCTTATAAGGCTGATATATATATTGAAGGAGAAAAAATTCAAGCAATTGGTAATGATTTTACGAGTGATGAAATAATCGATGTATCAGGTTGTTATATCTTCCCTGGAGCTATTGATTGTCACACCCACTTTGCATTAGAAACAATGGGAACAATTACAGCCGATGATTTTGCGACTGGGACAAAAGCGGCTATAATTGGAGGAACAACAGCGATTATTGATTATGCTACACAATATAAAGGAGAATCATTATTAACGGCATTAGATAAACAGTTTAAGAAAGCTGTAAATTGCTATTGTGATTTTGGCTTTCATATGGGAATAACCGACTGGAATGAATCAACTGGTTATGAGATGGAAAGGTTAATGATATTAGGTGTTACTTCCTTTAAACTATATATGGCTTATAAGAATTCTTTACAAGTTGATGATGGTGTAATTTATCAAGCCTTAAAGAAGAGTAAGGACATAAGTGGTCTAGTTACTGTTCATTGTGAGAATGGCGATATCATTAATGAGTTAGTGAAGGAAGCCATTAGTGAAAAACATCTATTCCCCATCTATCATGCCAAAACAAGACCTGATATAGTAGAAAAGGAAGCTATATCAAGAGTCTTAACTATAAGTGAATTAACCGGTGCCTCTATATATATTGTTCATTTATCAACTAATATGGGTTTAGAGTCTATAATTGATGCAAAAAGAAGAGGAGTAAATGTTTTTGTAGAAACTTGTCCACAGTATTTATTACTTGATGATAGTTTGTACTTCTCTGAAGGGGAAAAGTATATTATGAGTCCTCCATTAAGAAAGATAGAAGATAATATTGCTTTATGGAAGGGATTAAGTAACAACCTTATTGATACTGTGGCTACCGATCATTGCTCATTTAACTACAATGGTCAAAAGAATTGTGATCATAATTTTAGTAAAATTCCGAATGGTGCTCCAGGTGTTGAACACCGTTTGGCTTTAATGTATACATACGGAGTTATGAAAAATAGAATTACTCTAAATCAGTTAGTTAGTTATTTATCTACTAATCCAGCTAAAATTTTTGGTTTATTTCCTAACAAGGGTACCATAGCAGTTGGAAGTGATGCTGACATTGTTGTATATGACCCTAATGTTAAGAATGTCATCAGTGCAAAAAACCAAAACCAAAATGTTGATTATACACCATATGAGGGTTTTGAAAAAATGGGATTAGTAAAGTATACCTTTTTAAGAGGAAGAATGATTGTGAAAGATGAACAATTAGTGGAAAATGAGCCCCTAGGTAAGTATATTTATAGAAAACCTTTTAAAGGGGGGATGTAAATGTCTGAATTTATATTGAATGGGAAAAAAGTTCAAGTTTTAGAAAACTCATCATTAATTACATATTTAAGAGAAAAAGAAAACTTAACATCAGTTAAAAATGGTTGTCATGAAGGTGCTTGTGGAGCTTGTATGGTATTAGTCAATGGAAAAAAAATGCGCAGTTGTTTATTAACTACCGAAAATGTATCAGGTAAAGAAATAATTACTGTGGAAGGTTTTTCTCAATTTGAAAAAGAAGTATATGCATATGCCTTTTCTTCTGTAGGAGCAGTACAGTGTGGTTTTTGTACACCTGGTATGTTGATTAGTGCTAAGGCTTTATTAGATAGTAATTTAGATCCTACGGAAGAAGAAATAAAAAAAGCTCTTAAAGGCAATATTTGTCGTTGTACAGGATATGTAAAAATTATTAAAGCTATAAAACTAGCAGCAAGTATCTTTAAAACCGGAAAATTAATAATAAATGACAACTATACTGGTAAAGTTGGGGAAAGATTACCAAGAATTGATGCCATAGATAAGATTTTAGGTAGGGCCATTTATGTTGATGACATGAAAATTCCTGGTATGGTATATGGAAAAGCCTTAAGAAGTAAATATTCACGTGGTTTAGTGAAAAAGTTAAATATTACAAAAGCTAAAGAACATCCAGATTGTATAGGGGTATATACCGCAGAGGATATTCCAGGGAATCGATTCTTAGGTCATCTAGTACATGATTGGCCAGCTATAATCGCTGTTGGTGAAGAAACACGCTATATTGGTGATACAATTGCTTTAATTGTTTCAAAGAAAAAATCATCTCTCGATGAAATAATAAACTTAATTGAACTAGAGATGGAAGAACTACCACCAGTAACTAGTCCGAGGATGGCTCTTGAAGCGGATAGTCCAAAAATTCATCCACATGGTAATATTTTAAAAACGGAAAGAATTAAACGTGGTAATGTAGATGAAGCAATCCAAAATGCTAAGTACGTTGTTACTAATCACTATTCCACACCTTTTACCGAGCATGCCTTTTTAGAGCCCGAAAGTGCCTTAGCTCTATATGAAAATGGTAGTATTGTTGTTTATACAGGTTCGCAAAGTGTTTATG
>DATCKO010000154.1:0-10395 GCA_036562215.1 Haloplasmataceae bacterium
GTTGGCATTTGCCTTCATACTACTGATGGAGCTATAGTTTATACATCTAATTACACCTTTGACCAAAATGTTGAAAAGAGATATCAAACTAATTATGACCAAATCTCTGATATTAGTCGTAAAGGAGTACTAGCTTTACTATCGGAAAGTTTATCAGCCAATAATCCTGGTCACACAACTGGTGAAAGTCGTTTTATTTATGAACTTAGTGATATCATTTCTAGTGCTGAAGGTCGAGTAATAGTCTCTGTTTATTCATCTGATTTACAACGTATTCAAAAAATCATCAATGTCGCTAATGAAAATAATCGCAAAATCGCAATAATTGGCAGAAAAATGCAACGGATTGTTGATATTGCGGTAAAAATGGGTTATTTAAAGTTCCCAACACCAGGTATGCTTGTTAATTTAAAATATATTGATGAGAATAACGATAACAATTTACCTAATCTAGTTGTATTAGCTACTGGTGACCGTCAAGAACCTTTTGATGCTTTAATTCGCATGTCAAGAAAACTTGATCGTCTTATTCATATTCAAGCAACAGATACCATTGTCATAGCAACCCCAGCGCTTCCAGGAATTGAAATCAAAGCAGCACGCACGATTGATATTGTTTATCGTACGGGAGCAAAAGTCATAACCATTAATAAGGATTATTTACCTTTATCTCATGCTAGTGCTGAAGATATAAAATTAATGATCAATTTATTAAAACCTAAATACATCATACCGGTAATTGGTGAATATCGTCATCAATATGCCCATGCTAAGATTGCAGAACTTATGGGTTATGATTCCGAAAACATAATATTACTTGATAACGGAATGGTAGTGGAATTTGCTCAAGGTGATTTAGTGAACATTTCAGATGAAATTGATGTTGACCAAATCTTAGTAGATGGTCTAAGTGTGGGAGAGATTAGTAATGTGGTTTTAAAAGATCGAGTAATGTTATCACAGGATGGAATTCTTCTAGCTACCGTAACACTTGATAGTAAAACCAAGAAAATCATTGCTGGTCCTGAGGTTGTTTCACGTGGGTTTATTTATGTTAAAGATAATGAAGAAATCATCAATAATGTTCAACAGATTATTATAGAGGCTGTGAGTGATGTAAAGCAAAATGAAATAAATAAAGTCAAAAATGATATCAAAGAAAAAATTGGTAAATACTTGTATAAAGAAACAAAAAGGAAACCAATTATCATGTTTATTTTAAATGAGTTATAAAATGGACTTCATAAAATGTGAAGTCTTTTTTTTCTCTGATAATATTCGCCATAATTTTAGTCTTATATAAAATACAATATAGTATAGGAAGAAGGTGATAAATTGTCTAAAGAAAAAAAACGTAAAACACTTGATAACAGTAAAGAGGGTTTAGTGTATTTTGAAATATGGGGCATTTTATTAATTTTATTTTCCTTAATACTCTTATCACAGTTAGGACCAGTTGGTAGTATCCTTAACACACTAATGAAAATGGTCTTTGGTGATTGGTATTGGTTGATTCTCATCTTTTTATTTTATTATGGCGTGATGATGATAATTTATCATGAATTTATTACCTTTACTTCCGTTAGAATCAAAGGAATAATTTTTATTAGTGCTGGTTTGTTAATATATAGTCATTTTCCTATATATAATGCTTTAAAAAATAATTTAAACAACTCTAATATTGTTGTGGAGTCATATAATTTGTTTATGAGTTATATGGAGCGAAAAATAGCTAATCCTACATATGGTGGAGGTTTATTAGGAGCATTCTTATTTTGGATATGTTATGCATTACTGGGAGAAATTGGCGCAAAAGTTATCGCGATAATAGCTATAATTTCTGGAGTTGCTTATCTATTTGAAAAAACGATTTATGATTTTATTGATGAGATATATTTTGGCACAATAAAAGTATATAAGAGTACAAAAAAAATCATTAAAGTGACAATTGATAAAATGCGAAATGTATCTAATATTAATAAAAATAAAAAAGGAGAAATAGTTACAACTAGTATCCCTTTTGAAGATTCAACGCAATTTCAAAACATTGTCTTAAAAAATGAAAAAATAGATTTTAAACCTCCAAAATATGTAAAACCAAGTCTAAAAAAACTAAAATATCACGATAATAAGCAAGTATTAGAAAAACAGAAAGAAATTACTATTCAAAATGCGAAAATTATTAATGAGTTCTTAAAATCACTTTTACTAAATTTAGAAATAAGTGAAATTTTCATTGGTCCAACTATCTCAACTTATATTATCGAAGTGGAAAATAGTATCAAGAGTAAAAAAATTCTTAATTATCAAAAAGATTTAATTATGAGGTTAAATGATACCAAAGTACGAATATATGAAAAGTATGATACAAAACAATGTATTTACATTGAGGTACCAAATAAATATCGTTATTTAGTCAGTCTAAGAGAAGTATTAGAAGAAGATGTTGGAAAATATACAATACCTATTGGAAGAAATTACTGTGGTAAGTTGTTCAGTATAAATCTTGATAAAATGTCAAACATATTAGTGATAGGCAATGATATTAATTCAAAGATTGAATTACTTAAGACAATTATTAATGTGATCATTTACAAATTTGATCCAAGTGAATTTCAACTAGTTTTATGTGATTCAACTAAATATGAATTAAATAATTTTGCCGAAATACCCCATTTGTTTTTTCCTTTCATTAATGATTTTTCAAGTATACGTTCGATGCTTATTAAACTTTATACAGAAGTAGAAAGACGTTTATCAGTTGTTAGTGATGAGAAAAATAATCATCCATTCATACTCTTAATTTTAAATGATTTTATTGATTATTATATTAATGATAACGATTATTTGAAATATTTAAACTATATCCTCATATATGGAGGAAAGGTAAATGTCTATACTATATTTGCTACTAATAATATGGATGATAAAATTCTCACTAACAATCTTAAAGCCCAATTTGATGGTATCATCGCCTTCATGATGAACAGTAAAGAGATCTCTTTTAAATATGTAGAAGATGATACAACAAAATTGTTAAAACAAAATGACTGTCTTATTTATTCACGAACTGATAACTTAAGTGAACGTGTACAAATAGTTAATATCCAAGAAAACGAGGACTTTATATAACAAGGAGGTAGAAAATTATGAAAAAAATATTTCTATTAGTGTTTGTAGTAACATTAGTAATAATCTGTTCAAGTTGTCAACCTAAAACATATGAAATAGCTATGATTACGGATGTGGGATCAATCGATGATAAATCATTTAACCAAGGAACATGGGAAGGTGTAAAAAAATATGGGGAAGAATTTAATATCAGTCATAAGTATTATAAACCAAGAGAAAAGTCTACCCAAGCTTATTTAGATACTATAGATTTAGCTGTAAAAGGTGGAGCTAAGGTTATTGTTACTGCTGGTTATTTATTTGAAAATGCGATATATCAATCCCAAGATAAGTACAAAGATGTTAAGTTTATCTTGATTGATGGTGCACCTAATAATTTAGTTTTTAATGATGCAGGAGATTTAGTATCAGGAGAAGAAAGAATCGAAGACAATGTTTACTCTATCTTTTATGCAGAACATGAATCAGGTTTCTTAGCTGGCTATGCAGCAGTAAAAGATGGTTTTCGAAATCTAGGCTTTATGGGCGGAATGGCTTTACCATCTGTAGTTAAGTTTGGTTATGGATTCGTACAAGGGGCAGAATATGCTGCTAATGAACTAGGTCTAGATGATGGAGCAGTAAAAATCAGATATCATTATTTAGGTGGTTTTGAAGCCAATCCAGATTATCAAACAATGGCAGCTTCATGGTATGCTGATGGAATCGATGTAATCTTTGTAGCAGCAGGTGGAGCAGGTAGTTCTATCATGAAAGCAGCTGAAGTAGTTAATAACAAGTATGTTATCGGTGTCGATGTTGACCAAAGTGGTGAATCAACTGTGGTTATCACTTCTGCTATTAAAAAGCTTTCTACTTCAGTATATCAGTGTTTATCAGTTATTTATGATGAAAATAGTCAATATAAAAACTTATTTAAAACTAAACAAAAAACCGTTCTTGATGCCACAAACGATGGTGTAGGATTACCAGAGGATTTATCACGCTTTCCAAATAAAGCCTTTACTGCTAGTGACTATAACCGCATTTATAATAGTTTAAAAAATGATGAAGTAACGATTATATCAGAACAAGTACCAGCTAATCAAGATTTAGAAACTTATTTAGGTTTAAAGAAAGTTGATATTACTGAGATAGCATAGGAAAGAGAATTCTTTCCTATTTTTTTATTTGGGTTTTATTTTACATTATTCAACAATACTATAAATGATATGGAATCGAGGTGAAAGAAATGGATTATTGTATTGAAATGCTCAATATCACCAAAACCTTTCCTGGAATAAAGGCCAATGATAATATTACACTACAAGTTAAAAAAGGAGAGATTCATGCTTTATTAGGAGAAAATGGTGCTGGTAAATCAACTTTAATGTCAATATTATTTGGTTTATATCAACCAGATGAAGGCATAATTAAAGTTAATGGTAAAGAAGTAAAAATAAAAAATCCCAATGATGCCAATGATTTAGGTATTGGAATGGTTCATCAACATTTTAAATTAGTACATAACTTTACGGTTCTAGAAAATATCATTCTCGGAAAAGAAGAGACAAAAAGAGGTTTATTATATAAAAAAAATGCCTATAAGAAAATCATGGCTCTTTGTGATAAGTATAAATTAAGGGTTAATCCTTATGCTTATATTCAGGATATTTCTGTAGGTATGCAACAACGTGTAGAGATTCTTAAGATGTTATATCGCGATGCAGATATACTGATATTTGATGAACCAACAGCCGTTTTAACACCGCAAGAAATTGATGAACTAATCAAAATAATGCAAGATTTAGTAAAAGAAGGTAAATCCATTATTCTTATTACCCATAAATTAGAGGAAATCAAGAAAGTGGCTCATCGTTGTACGATATTAAGAAAAGGTAAATGGATTGGTACTGTCGATGTGAAAAGTGTTTCGACTGCCAAATTAGCGGAAATGATGGTAGGCCGACAAGTTACCTTTAAAACTGAAAAAGAGAAAAATAAACCTGGTAAAACAATTCTCGAAGTAAGAAATTTAACATTAACAAGAAAAGACTCTGATAGACCAATTCTCAATAATGTTAATTTCACGGTAAAAAGTGGGGAA
This sequence comes from Haloplasmataceae bacterium, assembly GCA_036562215.1. Classification (GTDB taxonomy): domain Bacteria; phylum Bacillota_I; class Bacilli_A; order Haloplasmatales; family Haloplasmataceae; genus CALFRW01. The sequence continues at coordinate 5,219 of DATCKO010000154.1, forward strand.
ATTGTGTGTTTGGCTGGTATTGAAGGAAATGGACAATCCGAACTTGTATTTGCTTTAACGGGTTTAAATCCACATTTTCAGGGTGAAGTTTATCTAAATGGTCAAGACATCACAAAATATAGTATTAGAAATAAAACAAGGTCAGGGATGGGGCATATACCTGAGGATAGACATAAACATGGTTTAATACTAGATTATAATTTAGCGGAAAATTTAGTTTTACAGACATATTACAGTGATGAATATCAAAAAAGAGGCTTTTTGAAACATAAGACAATTTTAAATTATGCTCAAAAATTAATTGAAGCTTATGATATTCGTAGTGCTCGTGGTCCATATACGATAACGCGTAATATGTCTGGGGGAAACCAACAGAAAGCCATAATCGCACGGGAAATAGACCGTAACCCTGATTTATTGATCGCCGTTCAGCCCACAAGAGGTTTAGATATTGGAGCCATTGAGTATATCCATAAACAATTAGTAAAACACCGTGATAATGGTAAGGCTGTCTTATTAATATCACTAGAACTAGATGAAGTTATGAACATCTCAGACCGTATTTTAGTGATGTATGAAGGTGAAATAGTGGCTAATTTAGATCCAGATTCCACTACAGAAAAAGAACTAGGATTATATATGGCAGGTTCGAAACGAGGTGATGTCGCAAATGCCTGATTTTGTGAATCGAAATATTAATATCTTTTCTTCAGTTCTCGCAATAATATCCGGTCTAATCTTTGGTCTTATAATCATGTTTATTACTAATCCTGTAGATACTCCTAGTGCTTTTATTACGATTATTACCGGGGGATTTCAAGAAGGCCTCGAGAGTATTAGTAGAGTCTTATACTATGCTACACCGATTATTTTAACTGGATTATCAGTAGGTTTTGCTTTTAAAACAGGATTATTTAACATTGGAGCTTCAGGACAAGTCATGTTAGGGGCTTTTACAAGTATTTATATTGGTGTAAAGTGGACTCATTTAGGTTCAATACAGTGGTTAGTTGCACTCTTTTTTGCAGGAGTTGCTGGAAGTATTTGGGCTTTACTTCCTGGGATACTAAAAGCCTATCGCTCTGTACATGAAGTCGTATCTACTATTATGATGAACTATATAGGATTATATTTAGTTATTTATTTAATTAAATTAACAGTCTTTAATCGTGCTAAGAATGAAACATATTATGTTAATAGTAACGCTGTTATTCCCGTATTAAAACTGGGTAATTTAAGCATTAGTTATGGCTTTATAATTGCTTTATTAGTTGTTATCATCATCAACATCTTACTTAATAAAACCACTTTTGGTTATGAGTTAAAAGCAGTGGGGTTTAATAAAGAAGCTAGTATTTATGCAGGTATAAATGCTAAAAAAAATATCATATTTTCTTTATTAATATCTGGTTTTTTATCAGGTTTAGCAGGAGGAATAATATACTTAAACAATATTGGTAGAGCTCTAGAAGTAGTAGATGTATTAGTTCCAGAAGGTTTTACCGGTATTCCAGTAGCTTTAATTGGCTTAAGTAACCCGATAGGAATACTATTTGCGGGTTTATTTATGGGTTATATTACTTTAGGGGGATTTTATATGCAAATATATAATTTTGCTCCTGAAATTATTGATGTAATAATTGCCTCTATAATATATTTTAGTGCTTTAGTTGTTCTTTTTAGAGAAATAATAATACGTATCAGTAAAAGAAAAAGCAAAAGAGGTGATTCAAGTGGATAATTTTTACTTTCTAATGCAACAGATGCTTTATTTTTCTATTCCTTTACTAATTGTTGCCCTTGGTGGAATGTTTTCGGAGCGTAGTGGAGTAGTAAATATCGCTTTAGAAGGGATAATGCTTTTTGGTGCTTTTTTTGGGGTGTTATTTGTTAATTACTTACAAAGTACATTTCCTAATTCTTTAAATTATATGTCAACTCAACAATTATTTTTACTTATAGGTCTTTTAGTTGCGGGAGTTGTAGGTATTTTATTTTCATTATTTCATGCTTATGCATCAATAAATATGAAAGCTAATCAAGTGATTTCTGGAACAGCTTTAAATATGTTTGCCCCAGCTATTACTATTTTTATCGCTCGTTCTATGGCATTTACCAACTACACTCAACAAGTAGGTTTTAAAGGGAATCTGTTTATTATTAAGAGAGTACCAATTTTGGGTGATATTCCATTCATAGGAGATATATTATTTAAACAAGTCTATATTACGACTTATATTGGTCTATTAATACTAATTATTAGTTACATTGTGACTTATAAAACTCCTTTCGGATTAAGACTACGCTCTTGTGGGGAGCACCCACAGGCTGCAGCTTCTGCTGGTATTGATGTCTATCGTATGCGCTATTATGGTGTGGGTTTATCAGGACTTCTTGGGGGAATAGGAGGTTACATCTTTATTGTTACTACCTCTACTGAGTATAATGCCACAGTTGCTGGATATGGGTTTTTAGCTTTAGCAGTACTTATATTTGGCGAGTGGAAACCAATACGCATTTTTCTTGCTTCATTATTCTTTGGGTTAATGAAAACAATTGCCTCAGCACATACTGGGATAAAACTTTTAGCTAATCTACAAATTCCAAGTGAATTTTATCGCATGATACCTTTTCTTGCTACTTTAGCTGTTTTGGCTTTGGCTTCAAAAAATACTCAAGGTCCAAAAGCTGCTGGAGAGGTATATGAAGCAAGTAAGAGGTAAATGGGCTCAAAAAGAGCTCTATTTTTTTATATAAATGAATTTATATTATCATCTTAGTATTTTTGTGTTATAATCATTATGGTAAAAAGAATTGTGGAGGAATATGATGGAAAATATCGATTATATAACACGAATACAAGAATTAAAAAAAGCTAAAAAGGCTGTTATTTTAGCACATTATTATCAACGTCCTGAGGTACAAGCCATTGCTGATTATTTAGGTGATTCCTTAGCTTTAAGTAGAATTGCTGCTAATACTGATGCTGAAGTAATTGTGTTTTGCGGTGTTCATTTTATGGCTGAAACTGCTAAATTACTTGCACCACAAAAAAAAGTCTTATTACCTGTTAAAGAAGCAGGTTGTCCGATGGCTAATATGGTTAATGAGAAGGAACTTCTAGAATATAAAAAAGCCAATCCTAATGTAAAAGTGATATGTTATGTTAATTCTACAGCTCGTATTAAAGCTTTAAGTGATGTTTGTGTGACTAGTAGTAATGCTGAAAAAGTCATATCACAATTTCAAAAGGAAAAGTTATTATATATACCAGATTATAATTTAGGAGCATATTTGAAAGAAAAATATCAATTAGACATGGATTTATGGAACGGACATTGTTGCATACATAATGATATTACAAAAGAAGAAGTATTAGAAAAAAGAGCTAAATATCCTAATGCTAAGTTAATAGTACATCCTGAATGTCAACTAGAAATCGTAAAAATGGCTGATTTTGTGGGAAGTACAAAAGCTTTGTTAGAATTTACTAAAATGAGTGATTGCGAAGAGTTTATCGTTGGAACCGAAAAAGGTATTATAAATCAAATGCAAATTACTTCCCCAAATAAAAAGTTTCATCTTCTAACTGAGAATTTGGTTTGCTATGACATGAAGTTAACGCATTTAGAAGATGTCTATCGTGCTTTAGAACAAGAAGAAACCGTTATTGAAATTGATGAAGATATTAAAGAAAAGGCTTTATTATCGCTTACAAAGATGTTTGAATTAACCGATAAATAGGTGATATAAAGTGGATAAAATATATGATTTAATAGTAATTGGAAGCGGACTTGCTGGTCTTTATACAGCATTAAATGTGAATAATGATAAAAGAGTTTTACTTATCACTAAAGATAAATTACAAATGAGTAATTCAGCGTTAGCCCAAGGGGGAATTGCTGGAGAACTAAAACATGATGATGAAGCATATCAAAGACATATCAATGATACCCTTCTTGCGGGAGCATATTTAAATAATCTAAATGCGCTTAAAACATTAGTATATGAATCAAGTGATAATTTACACAAACTAATCAATTATGGGGTAAATTTTGATAAAGATGAAGACGGAAATATTCTCTTAACTAAAGAAGGAGGACATTCAGAACGAAGAATTCTTCATGCTGGGGGAGATGCCACTGGAAGGGAAATAATTAAATCTTTGACAAAAGTGGTATTACAAAAAAGGAACCTCACCATTCTTGAGAATACGATGGTACTCGATTTAATTATTAGAAATAATACCTGTCAAGGCATATCCGTCTTAACAAATGATAAGATTCAATATTTTTATGCTAATGCTACCGTAATCTGTACAGGGGGGATTGGAGAGATATATAAGAATTCTACTAATCCATCGATTGCTACTGGTGATGGAATCGCTATGGCATATCGTGCGGGAGCCCTAATAAATAATATGGAATTTATACAATTTCATCCTACGGCTTTACATGTTAAGAAAAATGGTTCAAAATTTTTAATTTCAGAAGCAGTAAGAGGTGAAGGTGGTTACTTACGTAATATTGAAGGCAAACGCTTTATGCATAAATATCATCATTTGTTAGAACTTGCTCCAAGAGATGTAGTTTCTCAGAGCATTTATCGGGAAATGTATGATACTTGGAGCGATCATGTTTATCTTGATGTTACTCATTTAGATAAAGAATTTATTATGAAACGCTTTCCTACCATCTACCAAACTTGTCTTGATGAAGGAATAGATATTACAAAAGAATATATTCCGGTTTTTCCTGTCGAACATTTTTCCGTTGGTGGAATTACTGTTGATATTAATGGTCAAACCTCGATTAAAAATCTCTATGCCAATGGCGAATGTTGTGATTCAGGAGTACACGGTGCCAATCGCCTAGCAAGTAATTCCCTTTTAGAATGCGTGGTATTTGGTAGAAGAATTGCTAAATGTGTCAATGATGCTAATGTAGAAACTGACTTTGATATATTAGAAGATAAAACGATCCAATTATCAAACTTTAACTATCGTGATATTAGAAGTCAGATTAAAGAAATCATGGAACGCAATGTGGGAATAGTACGTAAAGAGAAAAACTTATTATACGCTAAAGAAGTAATCGAAAAGATTCAAAAAGATTTATTAAAAGATGAAAGAATATGTAAAGCATATTATGAAGTCATTAATATGAGTACAGTAGCAC
>DATCKO010000091.1:0-3585 GCA_036562215.1 Haloplasmataceae bacterium
AAGTTTATCAATAAACTCATCTAAGCGTTTCAGATAACCTGGTAATTCTTTAAATAAGTCTGATATTTGAGTAGCTAATATCGGAAAGAATAAATCTATCAATACTATAACTAAGATAATATTTATTAGAAGTAATATTAAGGTGGATACCCAAGTCTTAATAGTTAGTTCCTTCTCCACCCAATATAAAATAGGATGAAAGACATATACTACGACAAAACTAATAGAAAATGGGATGATGATGTTTAAAATGGCAGTCCTAATATTAGAAAAAAAAGGATATTGCAATAATAGCTTTAGTAAATAAAAAATAACGATTGTTAAGAATGCAATAATTAAATAGGATATTTTATTGTTAATTTGGATTTTTTGCTTCATATTTTCACCTACTTACATTTATATACATTATAGCATACTCCCTAAAAAACATAAAAGACTTCATTGCAAAAATCAATAATTTATTGTATATTTATGAAGTACAAGAGGAGGTTTTTTATGAATGATTATATTGTGATTGGTAAAATTGTTGGAACCCATGCTTTAAAAGGGGAAGTTAAAATATATTCTTCTACTGATTTTCGCGAAGAACGTTATAAAAAGGGACAATTATTATATATTGAAAAAGATGGTAAAATGGTAGAAGTAAAAGTTAAATCATATCGTAATCATAAACAGTTCGATTTAGTAGGATTTGAAGGTTATGATAATATTAATTTGGTTGAACCTTTTGTGAAATGTAAAATCTATATTAAAGAAGAAGATTTACAAGAATTAGATGAAGATGAATATTATTATCATGAACTTAAAGAATGTGATGTGTATCATGATAATAAATATGTAGGAAAAGTAGTCGATATTGTTAATTATGGAGCTAGTGATATTTTAGTAGTAAGAAATGAGGATAATCAAGAAAACATGATTCCTTTTGTTAATGATTTTATTATTGATGTTGATATAGAAAATAAAAGAATCGATATTAATGTGATTGAAGGTTTAATCAATGAGAATTGATATTCTGACTTTGTTTCCGGAACTAATTACCTCGGTAATAAAAGAATCAATTATCGGTAGAGCCATAGAAAAGGAAAAAATCACAATCAATGTCATTAATTTCCGTGATTTTTCAAATAATAAACATAAGAAAGTAGATGATTATCCTTTTGGTGGGGGGGAGGGAATGCTTATAGGTATTCAACCGATATATGATTGTCTGCAAAGTATTCCGCGAATGAATAAATCCAAAGTCTTATTAACTAGTCCCCAAGGAACGACTTTTAACCAAGAAAAAGCAGAAGTATTAAGTAAAGAAGAACAACTAATTATTATTTGTGGTCATTATGAAGGTATTGATGATAGAGTGCGAGAATATTTAGTAGATGAAGAAATATCGATTGGTGATTATGTCTTAACTGGTGGTGAGTTAGCAGCACTAGTAATAGTTGATGCTGTTAGTAGATTAGTGCCAGGAGTTATTAATTCTGAATCACATAAAAATGATTCTTTTTCTACTAAGTTATTAGAATATCCGCAATATACAAGACCTGCTGATTTTATGGGAATGAAAGTACCAGAAGTGCTTTTATCTGGTAATCATCAGCAAATAGAAGAATATCGTTTACGGGAATCATTAAGAAATACATATTTAAAAAGACCGGACTTATTAGAGAATTATCCTTTAAGTGAAAAGGAAAAGAAAATATTAGAAGAAATTATTCAGGAAAGCAAAAAATAGTTGATTATTTAGCCAAAATATGATAAGATATTTGGCGTGTTAATAATTAACTATTAACCATAACAACCATGTTCCGCTGAGATAATTGTCTTATGAACATTGGATAGATAAGGAGTGTGAGACAATGAGCCAACAATTAATCAACGAGATTACTAAAGAATATTTGAAGGATGATATCCCAGTGTTTCGCCCTGGAGATAATGTAAAAGTATATATTAAGATTAGAGAAGGCGAACGTGATCGTATTCAAATATTTGAAGGGTTAGTTATTTCACGTCGTGGTAGTGGTGTCAGTGAAACATTCACTGTACGTAAAATTTCTTATGGAGTTGGTGTCGAACGTACTTTTCCAATTCATTCACCATTTATTCAAAAAATTGAAGTGGTACGTCGTGGTAAAGTTCGTAGAGCTAAATTATTCTATATTCGACACTTATCAGCAAAAGCTGCACGTATTAAAGAACTTAGATAGTTTAATTAAAGGAACTTGTATTATACAGGTTCTTTTTTCCTATATTTTATGTAATAATTATGATATAATTTATAAATGGGAATAATATTATTAGTTTTCTAAGAAAGAGTTGATTATATGAATGATAATGAAGCTCGTGATGGTTTTAAAATATATGATACTAAAGAAAAGGTAGAAGTAGAAGTAAAAAAGCCTAAAAAAAGTTTCTTAAGAGAAGTTTTAAATTATTTATTAATTATTGTTTTGGCCTTTGCCTTAGCACAAATTGTTCATCGTTATCTTTTTACACCAGTGACTGTAGTTGGTCCTTCTATGATGACTGGTATTAGAGATAAAGATAAGATTTTTTTATCTCGTTTAGGAAAAATAGAGCGTTTTGATGTAATTGTTTTTGAGTATGAACATAGTGAAGACCCATTGATTAAGAGGGTTATTGGATTACCTGGAGATTACATTAGAATGGAGAATTATAAGATTTATTTAAATGGTAATGATGAACCTTTAAATGAATATTATTTAGACCCTAATCCTATTTATACAGGGTTAGAATATGCGAAAAATAACGGTGTTATAGTTAGTTTTACATTAGAAGATATTTGTAATAATACTGAAAATAAAGTTAGTTGTAATATTAATGGTGAAATAAAGATACCAGAGGGATACTATTTAGTTTTAGGTGATAATCGCAATAATAGTTTAGATAGTAGAAGGATAGGATTGATATCCAAGAAGCAAGTTTTAGGAGAAGCTAAGTTTATTCTTTATCCTTTTGATCGCTTTGGTAAAACATTTAGATAGGTGATAAAATGACAATTCAATGGTTTCCAGGTCATATGTCGAAAGCATTAAGACAAGTACAAGAACATATAAAATATGTTGATATAATACTGGAATTAAGAGATGCAAGGATTCCATATTCATCTAGTAATCCGAAAATTGATGAAATCATCAAAAATAAAAAACGCTTAATTCTCTTAAATAAAGCCAATATGGCAGAAGATCATAAAACAAATGACTGGATTAATTATTATGAGAAAAAAGATATAAAAGTACTTGCGATAGATTGTGTTACTAATTATCAAATTGATAAAATTGTACCATATGCCAAAATGGTACTAAAAGATAAATTAGATAAAGAAAAAGCCAAAGGATTAAAACCAAGACCAATAAAAGCTATGATTATTGGTATTCCAAATGTTGGTAAATCAACTTTAATAAATACCCTAGCCAAAAGAAAGGTAGCTCAAACAGGTGATAGGCCAGCAGTTACCCAAAATTTACAATGGATTAATGTAAAAGATGAATTATTACTATTAGATACGCCAGGAGTTTTATGGCCTAAATTTGATGATCAAGAAATAGGCCTAAAACTAGCAGTTAC
>DATCKO010000096.1:0-14312 GCA_036562215.1 Haloplasmataceae bacterium
AATTAAATATATCATAATTTCCATTCAAAAAGACACTTTTGCTTTTCTCCTTCTAAGTACATTTCATTATCTTCTGGTAAGTCGATAATTCCTTTAAATTCTAATCCTAATTTCTCGCATGTTTTTCGAGAAGGAATATTATCAGGATTACAAGTAATGTATAGTTTAGTCATATTATGATAAATCGCGATTTGTTTAATAATATTGCATGCTTTAGCTGCATAGTGATGACCTCTAAATGGTTCATATATGGTATATCCGATATTACCACCATAATATGTATTTTTATTATGTCCAATCCTAATATCTATAAAACCAATGTGTTATTTTGAATTGTGTAAGGTTATAAAATATTTATAAGCGGGAACATATCCCTTTTTGTCATTTGCAGGTACTTTTTCATCAATAATTAGATCAATTTCACCATCAGTTAAATAATTAAAATCATGAAACTCAAACATAATATCCTCCTACTTTTTATATACTATTTTTCCTCCCACAAAAGTCATTAATACTTCAATATCTTTTATTTTCATGGGCTCAATTGTAAAGATATCATCACTTAAAACTACAAAATCTGCTAAATAATTTGTCTTTATACATCCCTTTATATTCTCCGCAAATGATTGATAAGCTCCACCAACTGTATAATGATATACAGCATCATATACACTTAAACTTTCTTGTTTATTCCAACCATTTAGTGGTAAACCATGTAAATCTTGACGATTAACTGCACAATATATATTTTCAAAAGGGTTACATGATTCTACGGGACAATCAGTACCAAGAGAAACTTTTATCTCTTTATTTAACATGGATTTAAATGCATAGGAAGTAGAAGCTAATTCTTTTCCTACACGTTTTTCCACAATATGAATGTCATAATGAAGGAAAATTGGTTGAATATAAGCACAGATATTAAGTTCTTTGAAGCGATTTAATATCGATTTATCAGTAATTTGACAATGAATAATACCATGACGATGATTATTGTTATTCTTAATACTAAATGCCTTCTCATAACTATCAAGCACCATTCTCATAGCCCTATTGCCAATACAATGCGTAGCAATCTGCATATCATTGATATGAGCATAAGTAATCAAATCATCTAACCCATCTTGTGTATAACACATTACACCCTTAGTACTTGGATCATCAATATAATGATTCTCTAAAGCAGCTGTTCTTGCTCCAAGTGAACCATCGCTTAATATCTTTAGTGGTCCAATCTTAAAATAATCATCACCGATACCTGTCTTATACCCTAATTCGATAAATTCACTTAATTTATCTTTATTAAGTAAACATTGTTCATATATTCGACAATTTAATCTATTTTCCTTATTTAATTCATCATATGCTAATAACATATTTTTATAATTACCACAATGTGATAAATCATCGGTTTGTACTGATGTAATGCCCATAGAATTGACATATTTCATAGCTTCTATAAGGGTCTTTTTTATATCAATAATACTTGGTTTAGGTATATTATCTAAAATAAGACTTAAAGCTTTCTCTTTAAATATACCTAATGATAAATCATATTCTCCACCTTCGATGTTTTTCTTCATATTATCTAATCCACATATTTCAATAGCTTTAGAATTGACTACAGCCATATGTCCACAAGCTCTAGTTAATATAATCGGATGTTCACTTGATATTTTATCTAAATCATAGCGGGTAGGAAAAACCCTATTTGTAAAATAATCTTGATTCCATCCTCTTCCTTTTACCCATTTACCATAAGGTATATTACTTATTTTTATATAATTTTTAACTTTACTTATTATTTCTTCAATACTTGATATATTCTTTAGATCAACCATTTCTAATGTCGTACCAAATCCATATAAATGCATATGACTATCATTAAAACCCGGTATGACACTTTTACCTTTTAAATCAATACACTCTTCATTTTTATCTTTAAATACTAGAACATCTAAAGAATTACCTAATTTGGATATTTTATTACCAGTAATTTTAATAGCTTCTACTACTTTTCCCTTATCCATTGTATATATTTTACCATTATATAAAATCATCTTATCAAATCCTTACATTTAATTAAAAATATTATATATTTAATAATGATAAAAGACAATTATTTACTATAATAAATAACCTATTTAATAATAAAAAGAGGTTGTTTAACCTCTTTATTACAAAATCTTAATATTCTACATTATATAAATATAAACCTTGTGGTTCTATAGTCTTTTTAGCTTTACTACGATCATAATTTTCAAATAAATATGGAATTACACTAATATCCTTTTTACCTAAACCAATATCAATTAATGTTCCCATCATAATACGTACTTGATAACGTAAAAAACCATTACCAACAAAAATAAACTCTAATTCATCATTATTAATATTTAGTTTTGCTTCATATATCGTTCTAACTTTATCTTTATCAATATGTTGTTGAGCTGATGAAAAACTACTAAAATCATGTGTTCCTTCAAAAAGTTTTAAGGCTTTTTGAATTTTATCAAGATCTAACTTCTTATTAATAAAACATACATATTGATGTCTTATAGGATTATATTCACCTAGTGATATATAATAACGATATTCCTTCTTTTTAGCACTAAAACGAGCATGAAAGTCTTCATTAACAACCTCGACATTTCTAATATAGATATCCTTGGGTAGAAGCGAATTAATGGCTTTTTTCCAATTATAAACCCTTATATTTAGATTACTATCAAAATGAAAAACCTGACCATAAGCATGAACATAGGCATCAGTTCTTCCCGCTGAATAAATAGTTACAGGGTATTTGTGGATAATTTCTAATACTCTTTCAATTTCACCTTGAACTGTTCTTTCATTATCTTGTTTTTGATAACCAGAAAACTTTGAACCATCATAAGCTACAGTACATTTAATTCTCATAGCTCACTTCCAAAAATAGCGAAAATATACTAAAAAGGTTATTAATATTACATAACTTCCTACATAAAGAGTATCATGAAACTTCCATTTCAAAACTCTTAAACTCGTTCTTTTTCTACCAGGAACATAACCTCTTGCTTCCATCGCATTAGCTAAATCTTCTGCTCGTTTAAAAGAAATAATAAACATTGGAATAAGTAAGGATATTATCTGTACAACTTTATCTTTTAAATTACCTTCAGTAAAATCTGCACCACGTGATGTTTGAGCTTTTAATATTTTTTGTGTTTCTTCTAATAAGGTCGGAATAAAGCGTAGAGCGATACTAATCATTAAAGCCAATTCCGAAACTGGTACTTTAATTAGTTTTAATGGGGATAAAACATACTCAATTGCCAATGTCAAATCCGTTGGTTTGGTTGTAAAAGTTAGCAATGAAGACATTGATATAATAAGTATTAATCTAATAATCAAGTATCCACCATTAATTAAAGCTCCTTTATAAATGACTAAATTAAAGGACCATAATAATTGTTCATTATTCATATAATACGCTATAATAAAGTTTAAGGGGATAATTATGAGTGTCGATATTTTAAAGATTTTCCCGGAAATATCTTTATTAATTACTTTAAATATTCTTAATATAATTAATAAAATGATAAGCAATCCATAAATTATAATTAACAACTTAATGAAACTAAGTTTAACTGGAGGAAAAGTTTCACCAGTACGATAAAAAAAGATATTTAAAATTAAAGTAAAAAACATTAAGAAAAAAATTGGTCTAATACTACGATAAAAAAACTTTAAGGCAATACCACTTGTCAATATAATTGTAAGGGTAAATGCGATAACTCCTAAATATGTTATCCAATTATTAGCAATAAAAACAACAAAAATATAAATCGTAGTCATTATTAACTTAGCTCGTGGATCAAGTCGATAATACCAAGAATCACCATGTAAATATTGTCCTAATTTAATATTATCTAACATAATGATCACCACCTAAGTGTAAGATAATTTCTTTTGCTAAATCATCAACATCATTAATTCTTTTATTTAATGTTATATTAAATTTTTCTTCTATTAACTTGATTATTTTAATAATATCAGGAATATCTAATTGATATTTTTTTATTAAATCATCTTGGGCAAATAAATCCCATGGTGAACCATCAAAGACAATTTCCCCATGATTTAAAACGATAGCTCTTTTCGCATATTGAGCTACATAATTCATGTCATGAGTAATAAAAATAATGGTTTTATTATGATTTTTATATAAATTATAAAACATTTCCATCATATCTTTTTGACCTTGAGGATCTAAACCTGCCGTTGGTTCGTCTAATACTAATACTTCAGGATCCATGGCTAATATACCAGCAATAGCCACTCGGCGCATTTGTCCACCACTTAAATTAAGAGGTGATCTTTGTAATAAACTTTCATCCAACCCTACTAATTTAAGTGCTTCTTTAGCTTTTATACTTGCTTCTTCTTTAGATACTCCAAAATTCAGAGGACCAAACATGATATCTTTTTCTACGGTTTCTTCAAATAACTGATATTCAGGAAATTGAAAAACTAGACCCACTCTTTTTCGTACTGAATTAAGTTCCCGATTCTTCTTACCACCTATTACTACTTTACCTAATATATCTACAATACCACTAGTAGGTTGTAATAATGCATTCATATGTTGAACTAATGTTGATTTCCCTGAACCTGTATGACCAATTATCGCAATATAACTTCCTAACTCAATATTTAAATCAATATCTATTAAGGCACTAGTTTCTCTTGATGAACCTTCAGCATAACGAAAGTTTACTTTCTTAAATTGGATTCCCATAATGAATTCACCAAATCTTCCTGTTTTACAAATAATCTATCTATTAAATGATGTTCTTTTAGTCTTTTAGATAATTTAACCGTAAGTGGTACATCTAAGCCACAAGCATTCATGAGTTCAACATCTTGCAAAACATCTAAAGGATGACCAACTTTAATAATTTGTCCATCTTTCATTACCACTATCCGATCAGCTAAAACAGCCTCATTAATATCATGGGTAATGGAGATAATCGTTTTATCACCATCGGTTTTGATGTCTCTAATTAAGGAGTTAATATCTTCTCTTCCTTGAGGATCAAGCATCGACGTTGATTCATCGAAGATTAATATTTTAGAATCTAAAGCTAGGACTCCAGCTATAGCGACTCTTTGTTTTTGACCACCTGATAACATATAAGGTTCAGCTTGTAAATAATCCTGCATTTTTACCTTTCGGATATATTTATCAATTCTTCTTATCATTTCTTCACGACTTATCTGTTGATTTTCCATACCAAAGGCTATGTCATCTTGGACCGTACTACCAACAAACTGATTGTCAGGGTTTTGAAAAACAATCCCTACATCTTTTCTTATATCATAAACGGTTTTATCACTTAGAATCTTACCATTAACCTCTATTGTTCCTTTCATAGGAACTAATAAACCTATAATTAGCTTAGCTAAAGTTGATTTACCTGAGCCATTATGTCCTAAAATACATATCCATTCATTTTGATAAATATCTAGTGATAAGTCATTAATCACAAGTGTTTTATTATCATAACTATAAAATAGGTTACTGATTTTAATTATACTTTCCATATTAACCTCCCTATTGTGATATGTCATCAATTATTTGTCCATCACCTTCAATAACTATTTTTAATTTATGTGGAACACAAATCACAGCTATCCCAGGCATATTGACAAAACCTTGACGTACATCAACTTGATTAGGACAATCAGCATAAATAACTTGAAAACCACCATTATGAATATGAATATCATTACGACCGTATTCATTATCAATGATAATTATCTCATCTGTGTCAGGTTCTAATTTAACTGATTTGTATAGTTTCCCTTCTATATATATATTTACATATCTATCGCTACCTATACTATTGACATAAATAAAATAACTTATCCCTAATATAAGCATTATTCCGATTATAACTAAAAAGATTATTAAATCACCTTTTTTCACAGATTCACCACCAGTATTATATAACATTTACATTATAACAACATTTAATCTTATAAACAATAAAAATTATCTCATTACACAAAAGGACTTTATGTAATCAAATAATTTTAAAATAAGGGACTGTGATATAATCACAAGTCCCCATTTTTTATTAGTCAACAAGTTCTAAAATCACCATAGGACTAGCGTCACCAAGACGTGTACCTACTTTTAATATTCTTGTATATCCACCCTCGCGATTTTGGTAACGAGGAGCAATTACCGAAAATAATTTTTGAATTGCATCTTGATTTTCATTAGCTTCTACATTACGAACATATGCAGCAACTTGGCGTCTTGCATGTAAATCGCCACGTTTTCCTAAAGTAATCATTTTCTCAGCAATTGATCGAACCTCTTTAGCACGAGTTTCAGTAGTAGTAATACGTTCATGAACGATTAAATCAGTAACCAAATTGCGTAACATATGTTTACGATGATCACTTCTACGACCTAATTTACGATATCCTTTAGCCATCGTACTCTGGTCCTCCTTTCATAATTTATGTGAAATTCGGAAATGATTAATTACGACGTAATGAAAGTCCTAATTCATTTAATTTATCTTTAACTTCTTTTAATGACTTACGACCTAAGTTACGTACCTTCATCATATCTTCTTCTGTTTGATTTGCTAGTTCTTGGACGGTATTAATACCAGCCCGTTTTAAGCAATTATATGAACGTACTGATAAATCTAAATCTTCAATACTCATTTCTAATATTTTATTTTTGCTGTCTTCTTCACTTTCAATCATGAATTCAGCCATTTTTGCACGATCATTTAATTCTACAAACACTTCAAAGTGTTCAATTAAAATCTTAGATGATAAAGCAATTGCTTCTTGTGGCTCTATGCTACCATTAGTATATATTTCCATAATCAATTTATCATAATCGGCATTTTGACCAACCCGTGTTTTTTCAACTTCATATTGAACTCTTTCAATAGGTGTATAAATAGAATCGATTGCTATCTGACCAATTTCTTTATTGAATTTCTTATTTTCATCCGCACTTACATATCCACTACCACGACGAGCAGTCATCACCATATCTAATTTACCACCCTTAGCTAAAGTAGCAATATGTAATTTAGGATTAAAGATTGTTACTTGGTCATCATGTTCAATATCTGCTGCTGTCACAACACCTTCACCGCTTTTATGTATTTCTAAAGTTTTTTCTACATTTATATCATCTGAATCAATATGTAGAATCAATTTCTTTAAATTCAAAATAATTGTCGTGACATCTTCGATAATGCCAGAGATAGCAGTGAATTCATGTAATGCACCATCTATTTTAACATTTGTAACTGCTGCACCAGGGAGTGAAGATAGTAAAACTCTTCGTAATGAATTACCTAGTGTTATTCCAAATCCTCTTTCTAATGGTTCAATAACAAACTTACCATAATACCTATCTCTCACATATTCTTCGATTCTCACATTCGGTTTCTCAAATTTCAACATAATAGCATTAGCCCTCCTTTTTAATTTTCCCCAAGATTTTCTATCAACAAATCCTTAATAGATATTAACCACGAGGACGTTTTGGAGGACGACATCCGTTATGAGGAACAGGTGTTACGTCCTTGATTGAAGTAATATCTAAACCAGCAGCTTGTAAAGCTCTAATAGCAGCTTCACGACCAGGTCCTGGACCTTTTACAGATACTTCAACTTTTTGCATTCCTTGTTCCATTGCTGCTTTTGCAGCAGCTTCAGAAGTCATTTGAGCAGCGAATGGAGTAGATTTACGAGACCCTTTATATCCTAATGCACCAGCACTGCTCCATGCAATAGCATTACCTTGTTCATCTGTAAGGGTAACAATTGTATTATTATAAGTCGAATGAATATGAGCTATTCCATTAGGAATATTCTTTTTCACACGACGTTTACGTACTTGCTTAGCCATTTATTAACCTCCTTCGCTAATTACTTAGTTACTTTTTTCTTATTAGCAACAGTACGAGCTGGACCTTTTCTTGTACGAGCGTTTGTCTTTGTTCTTTGTCCACGTACTGGAAGTGACTTACGATGACGTAGTCCACGATAACTACCGATTTCCATTAATCTCTTAATGTTTAAGGAAACTTCACGACGTAAATCGCCTTCTAATCTATACTTTTCTACTTCACGACGTATACGATTTAATTCATCTTCAGTTAAATCACGCACACGGGTATCTTCTGATACATTCGCATCTTTAAGTATTTGTTCAGCTCTGGATCTACCAATTCCATATATATATGTCAATGAGACAACAACACGCTTTTCACGTGGAATATCTACTCCTGCGATACGTGCCATTAAACGCACCTCCTATTTTATCCTTGTTTTTGTTTATGTTTCGCGTTTTCGCAAATAACCATAACTTTACCTTTGCGGCGAATAACTTTACATTTATCACAAATAGGTTTTACAGATGGTCTAACTTTCATTGTTTAAAACCTCCTTATCTATTGGAGTTAATCACTATTTATGTCTATAAGTTATACGGCCACGTGTTAAATCATATGGTGACAATTCTACTGTCACTTTATCTCCTGGTAAAATGCGTATGTAATTCATACGGATTTTACCAGAAACGTGTGCCAAAATTTTATGCCCATTCTCTAGTTCCACTTTGAACATAGCATTCGGTAATGTTTCTACAACAACGGCTTCTACTTCAATAACATCTTGTTTTGACATGCAAAATCCTCCTTTTAATCACATTATACTTGTGTTAAAATCTCGTAACCATTATCAGTTATTACAATCGTATGCTCGAAATGAGCGCACAATTTTTTATCAGCTGTAACAACTGTCCAATTATTTGGTAAGGTTCTAACAATCTTGGTACCTTGATTAACCATCGGTTCAATTGCTAGAGTCATACCTTTTTTTAATAATGGTCCACGATGCGGATGTCCATAGTTTGGAACAGCTGGGTCTTCATGAAGGTTTTGGCCTATACCATGGCCAACATAATCTTCAACTATTGAAAATCCATTACTTTCAACATAAGTTTGAATAGCATGAGATATATCTAATAATCTATTACCTGGTCTGGCTTGTTTTAAACCTTCATATAATGAATTTTCCGTAACAGTTAATAATTTTTGAGCATCTTCAGATATTTCACCAACAGGATAACTCCATGCCGAGTCCCCATGATAACCTTTATAGTTTGCTCCTATATCAATAGATACTATGTCCCCATTTTTGAGAACCCTTGGACCTGGTATACCATGGACTAATTCTTCATTAATGGAAACACATATACTGCCAGGAAAGCCATTATATCCTTTAAAGCTGGGAATCGCATCATAAGAATGTATTACTTCTTCAGCAATTCTATCTAATTCTTGAGTTGAAATTCCTGGTTTTATATGCTTTTGTAACTCTTTATGGGTTAGCGCAACTATACGACCAGCTTGTCGCATAATATCTATTTCACGTTGAGTTTTGCATATAATCATTACTTTAATCCTCCAAGTGTTTTTTCTATATCACTAAACACTTTTTCAATATTCTGTTCACCATTGATATTAAATAAATTACCTTTAGCACTATAGTAATCTAATAAAGGTCGTGTTTGCGTATTATATACAGCTAAACGACTTTCAACAGTTTCTCTATTATCATCTTTTCGTTGATATAGACTACCACCACATTTATCGCAGATACCAAATTCTTTGGAAGGATTAAAGGTTAGGTGATATGTAGCACCACATTCTTTACAAATCCTTCTTCCTGTTAATCTCTCAAGTAATATAGAGTGATCAACAACAATGTTTAATACCGCATCAATCCGCATATTCAAGTCAAACAACATTTCATCTAAATTAACTGCTTGAGCAACTGTTCTAGGATATCCGTCAAGTAAAAAGCCATTTTTGCAATCATCTTTCATAAGACGTTCGCGTACAATACCATTTGTAACCTCATCAGGGACTAATAATCCTTGATCCAAATATTTTTTAGCTTCATTACCTAAAGCTGTTCCCTCTTTAATTGCTTGACGAAACATATCTCCAGTAGAAATATGAGGAATTTGATACTTAGTAGTGATCATTTCTGCTTGTGTACCTTTTCCTGCCCCTGGAGGACCCATTATTAATAATTTCATATCAATTTCAACCTTCTATTTAATTAATTATTTAATAAATCCACTATATTTTTGGGATTTAGTTTGTGTTTCTATTTGATTAAATAGTTCTTGAGCTACACCAACAACGATTAATAAGCTCGTTCCACCAATTTGTACAGATCTTGGTATATCAGTAAAAATTGTAAATAAGATTGGTAGAATAGCAATAATTGTTAAGTATATAGAACCAATAACAGTAGTTCTTAATAAGATACCAGAAATATAGTTTTCTGTTTCCTTACCTGGTCTAATTCCTGGAATATAAGAACCTTGTTTCTTTAAATTATCAGCAACTTTTTCTGGATTTATTTGAATAAAAGCATAGAAAAAGGAGAATAGCATAATTAATAAAATGTATAATGTTAAACCTATTGGTTCATTATTATTAAATAACATATTTAAAATATTCCTTGCTGGACTAGTTCTATCTAAAAATGAGGCAATTGTTAAAGGTAAACTCAATAGAGATGATGCAAAAATTACTGGAATAACTCCAGATGGATTCAATTTAATTGGTAAGCTAGAATCTTTTCGCCCTCTAAGAGTTGCAGAATTAGCTCTATTAGCATATTGAATTGGAATTTTACGATTTGCATTTTGCATATAAATAACAGCAATGATTATTAAAACCATTACAAGAATGATTAAAAGGAATATTAAAATTTGTTTAGGGTCTGTAATCATAATCCATTCTTTAAATTTTTGATTTAATCCCGTTGGAGAATCAGTATTGTAACCAATGACATACTTGTTGATTAAATCATTAAACATATAAGGGAAACTAGCTACAATACCAGCCATAATAATCATTGAAGTTCCATTACCTACACCTTTGGCAGTTATTTGGTCAGCCAACCATAATGTAGCTGATGTACCAGCTGTAATAACAATAGCAATATAAACATACATAATTGGTGTAACTTCATCTGGTGTTAATAATACACCATTATATAATGTATCAAAACCTATAGCCATTGCTAAAGCTTGAATGAATGCTAACACTATTGTCATATAACGTGTTACCTGATCAAGCTTATGCTTACCAGTTTCTCCTTCTTTTGACCATTCAGAGAAAATAGGAATAATATCCATTTGTAATAATTGCACAATAATGGATGCAGTAATATAAGGACTTACTCCTAGGGCAATAATTGAGAAACGCTTTAAAGCTCCACCTGATATAGCATCAGCAAAACCTAATAATGTTGTTGATTCTATATTTTGTAAAACATCAGCATCAGTAAGAGGAACAGGAATATAGGTCATTAATTTAAAGACTACAAATGCAAATAAAGTAAAATATATCCGTCTTCTTAATTCTTTATTCTTAAAGGCTTGAACTAATGCCTTAAGCACTTTAAATCACCTCAACATTTCCACCAAGAGAGTTGATCTTTTCTTGTGCTGAAGCACTAAACTTAGTTGCTTTAACGGTCAACTTCTTAGTTAATTCACCACTTCCCAACACTTTAATACCTAATTTTCCTTTTTGAACTTTCTTTAACTCTGCATTAGTAATAACTTTATTTTGATTTAAAAATTCTGGTGTTACAACAGAGTCTTCTGCAAAGTTATTTAATACATCTAGGTTGATTATAATATATTCTTTTTTGGTAAAATTAGTAAATCCACGTTTAGGTAAACGTCTGAAAAGAGTTGTTTGTCCACCTTCAAATCCAGGACGAACACCGCCTCCAGAACGTGCTTGTTGTCCCTTATGACCTTTTCCAGATGTCTTGCCTAATCCAGAACCAATCCCACGACCAACACGTTTTGCTGATTTACGGAAAATGACTTTTTCACCATTTTCATTGTAACCTAATTGATGTAATTTCACGGTGAGACACCTCCTTGTTATATTTCTTCTACTCTAATAAAAGATTGAATTTTATTAATCATTCCTCTAATTGTAGGAGTATTCTCTTTTACTACTGAACTATTTACTTTAGTAAGTCCTAAAGATTCAACATTTTTACGTATTACAGGTTTAGCTCCAACTACACTTTTTATTAAAGTAATTTTAATTTGATTAGCCATTGGAGTTTCCCTCCTTATCCTAAAATTTCTTGTACTGTTTTTCCTCTTAACGCAGCTACTTCTTCAGCAGTACGTAATTGTTTTAAACCTTCCATAGTAGCACGAACCATATTTATAGCAGTACGTGACCCTATACATTTTGATAATATATTTTTAACACCTGCTAATTCTAATACCGCACGAACTGGTCCACCAGCAATAACTCCTGTACCAGGTCCAGCAGGTTTTAATAATACTTCGCCTGAACCATAAACACCTATGATTTCATGAGGGATTGTAGTATTAATAATTGGTATTTTTATAAGATTTTTCTTAGCATCTTCAATAGCTTTTTTGATAGCATCAGGAACTTCATTGGCTTTACCTGTACCAAATCCAACATGACCATTTTTATCCCCAACAACAGCTAAAGCAGCATAACGCATTCTACGGCCACCTTTAACTACCTTAGTTACACGATTAATAGAAACGACACGTTCTTCTAATTGTAAGTTGCTAGGGTCGATATATTGACGCATTGGCTTTCCCTCCTTTTATTAAAATTCAAGACCTGCTTCACGAGCAGCTTCAGCTATGGCTTTAACACGTCCATGGTACAAATATCCACCACGGTCAAAAACAACTTTCTTTAATCCATTGGCTTGTGCTCTTTCAGCGATTGTTCTTCCGATTATTTTAGCAGCCTCGATATTTCCACCATTTTGTATATTTAATGCTTTTTCTTTTGTTGATGCACTCAATAATGTATGTTGATTAACGTCATCAATTAATTGTACTTCAATGTGTTTTGCCGAACGGAATACACATAAACGAGGTACATCAGGAGTTCCTGAAATTCTTTGACGTAAACGCAAATGTCTTTTTTTACGTAGTTCATTACGAGATGGTTTATTAATCATAATCTAAGCCACTCCTTTCTTACTATTATTTAGCAGTTTTACCTTCTTTAATTTTAACGTGTTCATTAACATAACGAATACCTTTCCCTTGGTAAGGTTCAGGAGCACGTAATTTACGAATATTAGCAGCAAATTCACCAACTAATTGTTTATCGCACCCTTTGATTATGATAACGGTATTCTTAGGTACTTCTACAGTTATTCCTTCAGGAATAACAACATCTTCTGGATGTGATTTACCTAATGCTAAGTTTAATATATTACCTTTTAAAGTAGCACGGTATCCAACACCTCTGATTTCTAATTCTTTAGAGAAACCTTTGGTTACGCCTTCAACCATGTTATGAATAATAGCTCGTGTAGTACCATGCTTTGCTCTCATTTCTTTATCATCTGAACTGCGAGAAACAAAGATTTTATCATCTTCTTTAGTAATACTAATCACTTTACTAAATTGAAAGGACAAATTACCTTTAGGTCCTTTAACGGATACCTTATTATTTTCATCTATGTTAACTTCAACATCTTTTGGAATAACAATAGGTTTTCTTCCTATACGAGACATTTACGTCGCACCTCCTGTCCGATTTAATTATTACCATACATAAGCGATTACTTCGCCACCTATTTGTTTTTGACGTGCTTCTCTATCTGTCATAATTCCTTCTGAAGTGGAAATAACAGCTATGCCTAAGCCATTTAAAACTTTTGGAAGTTCTTCAGATTTGGCATATACACGTAATCCAGGTTTGGAAATTCGTTTTAAACCTTTTATAACTCTTTCGTTTTTCACGTATTTTAAATAGATTCGTAAAATACCTTGTTTATTATCTTCAATATATTCCACGTCGTTGATATACCCTTCTTGCTTTAAAACTTCTAAAATTTGTAACTTAATTCTTGAAGCAGGTAATTCAACAACTTCATGACGCATTTGATTAGCATTTCTGATACGTGTTAACATATCCGCAATAGGATCTGTCATAACCATTTTTTATTTCCTCCTTCCCAATAAATGAGAATTTATATTTTTATTACCAACTTGATTTTTTAACACCAGGAATTTGTCCTTTATAAGCTAAATCGCGGAAACAAATACGGCATAATTTAAATTTACGCATAACTGAATGTGGACGTCCACATCTTTCACATCTTGTATATTCACGCACGGAAAACTTTTGTTTTCTATGGGCTTTAATCTTTAAAGAAGTTTTAGCCATTAC
>DATCKO010000097.1:0-1724 GCA_036562215.1 Haloplasmataceae bacterium
CTTCAAATCTATTTACACAAAATTATTGACACTACCTCTTTACATGGGTGAAGATAATATACGTAATATTAATAATTAATAATAGTAACAAAATATAATTTAAATGGTTTGGGATTACAAGAAAATCATAAGATTCTTTAAGTTTAGGAGCGTATTTAATCGTAAAAAAATTCAATTTAAATTTATATAATTTCAAATTCGACAGTATTAATTTTAAAAAAACATTGTATAATATTGTAATTACTATAATTACAATTGTGAAAAAATAGGAATTGTTAATTTTTATCTTCATTTTGATTTCCTCCAACTAATCATAATAACAAAAATAGTTATTAATATTATTCATAATACTTGATATATCGCTATTAGTAACAACTACTATACTTTAGGACTTAAAATAGAGATATACAAGCATTTTCTACAAATAATATTTGAATAATTAAGGAAAGTAGCCAGTGTAAAATAGATTGTGTAAATTATCCTGAGAAAGGTAATTATCACGATAGATTGGTGGTAAATAATGGCACCATTTCACTCGAGTACTTTTTTGGTTCAACTCCATCTTAATCTATAAACACCTATATCAGCAGGTCCTAATTTTGTTAGTTTTCTTTTTCCTTGATGCATGACATTATCAGTAGATTCTAGGTATGTAAATTCGTTTAATCCTAAAGAATGCCCTAACTCATGTAGTACTGTTTTAATTATTTCATCATTGGACCATTTATCCATATGATAAGTGTTAAAACGTATTTGATCTTTTAATAGAGGACGATATCTATAATAAGCAAATGCATCATTATCTTTATCATATTCATCACCTATATCTAGATCATTTACAGTCCAAAAAGAATCTTTTTCAAACTTTATTAAATCTAAATTATTCCAAGTATTTATACCGTATTCTAACTGATATTTAAATTTTGTACTCGTTGTGTAATGTATCTTACGCCCACTATCAACTGAGTTATAGTTTAAAATCAAATCATGGTAATCAGATTTGAAATAATTATCTATTTCAACCACAACTCTAGTAGGGCCAGATGCTCCACTTTCACCAGCTTCAACCTTTAAATAATACGTTTCATTTTTTTCTATATCAATATTAATATGAAAATTGGGATGACTAGTTAAATCTCTTCCTCTACCAATAACCGTTGAATTACTTTTAATTAAATTATAATTACTATCATAAATACTTTCTTTAGTATTTGTATTTCCAGTAGTATATACACTAATATAATTTATAGCGGATGAATTAATTTTAAAATATCTTGCTACATTTGATCGAACATAATAACTATACGATCCGTTAATATTTAAACTGATGGCATTTTTGAATGAAGTCCCATTTGAATTGTCTTCGCATGGTTCCTCAGGACAAGCAAAATCTATAGGATCATGAAAATTTAATGTGAATTTTTCATTATATTTTTGGTAATTTGAATATTTATCATTTAATTTCTGAATTGAAAATGGATTACTGACTGGGAAACTGTTGCTTATGGTACGACCATCACTCTCATCTAATTTTGTTTTATTTACATTAAATAAATACATTTCGCCTACAATTGGTAATTCCAAATCTTTTATTAAGTTAAGTGTATTATTATTATCATATCCACCATAAAACTTTATAATTACAAATTCTTCTTCAATATTCCCCACTTTATCTTCAATTATTTTTACTTCATAGTAAGTATACGGAATATCAGTTCCATTAC
>DATCKO010000101.1:0-3810 GCA_036562215.1 Haloplasmataceae bacterium
ACTAACTAGTTTTAAGGTTTTATATCAAAAAAACAACGAGGTTATATCCATACTGGAAAAAATAAAGGATATGAAATCACCAAAATTAAATAGGTTAGATATTGATTATCATTGTTTTACCTTATATCAACAATTAGTGGCGATTGAAAAAAGATTAATTGATACAAGTAATGCTTTATTCTTAATGAATAATTTATTAAAGGAAGGATTAGTCTTTTATCTACGTAAAATGGGTTTTTTTGTTCCCAAAGATAAAAAGATTCTCGATTTAATAAAAAAGGATAATGATCATTTATATCAAATGTCTATTTCTTTTATTAACGAAAGTAATATCGAAAAAAGGTTCAATTTAATAAAGAACATCATTGACGAGGTCTTAAAACCATATGGAGTACTTAAAGAATGGAAAAAGGGACCATTTCCGTTAAAATAAATGGCGAAAAGAGGTAATTATAATGGATAAAGAAAGAATAGAAAAAGCTGTTAGAGAAATATTAATTGCGATTGGAGAAAACCCTGATAGAGAAGGACTTGTAGATACTCCTAGACGGATAGCTAATATGTATGAAGAGATCTTTTCAGGTTTAAATGAAGACCCAGGAAAACATTTAAAAATCTTTTTCCAAGAAGAAAAACATGAAGAATTAGTGTTAGTTAAGGATATCCCTTTTTACTCTATGTGTGAACATCACTTTGTTCCCTTTTTTGGAAAAGTTCATGTGGGCTATTTGCCTAAAGCAGGTAAACTAACAGGATTAAGTAAATTAGCTCGGGTGGTAGAAACAGTAGCCAAACGTCCACAATTACAAGAAAGATTAACAAGCACCGTTGCTGATACTATTATGAAAGAATTAAATCCATATGGTGTGATAGTGGTTGTTGAAGCAGAACATATGTGTATGACGATGAGAGGAGTAAAGAAACCAGGTTCAAAAACAATAACATCTGCGGTAAGAGGACTATTTAATACCGATGCGAAAGCTCGAGCTGAAGCGATGTCTTTAATTAATCTAAGATAGGAGCAGATTATGCGCAATATTGATTATCAAATACATCGAAAAATAAATCTTCAATGTGGTAACTATAATTTATTATTAGGTGAAAAAACCTATATAATGGGAATCTTAAATGTCACTCCTGATTCCTTCTCTGATGGCGGATGTTATGTGGAAAGCGATAAAGCGATAGAACATGCCCAAGAAATGGTTAATGAGGGAGCTGATATCATCGATATCGGTGGTGAATCAACTCGACCAGGATTTACAATGGTTGATAGTGAAGAGGAAATAAGAAGAGTGCTTCCTATCGTTAAACGCTTAGTAAAGGAAGTAAATGTTCCTATTTCTGTTGATACATATAAAGCGAAAACCGCTGAAAAAGTTCTAAACGAAGGTGCTCACATTATTAATGATATTTGGGGATTACAAAAGGATCCCGATATGGCTAAAGTAATTGCTGATTATAATGTTCCTGTTGTAATCATGCATAATCAAGAAACAACCGATTATACGATTGATATTATGGAAACGATATGCCAGTTTTTTAAGAAATCCATTGATATTGCCCTAAAAGCTAATATTGATTTGAAGAGAATAATTATTGACCCAGGTATTGGTTTCGGTAAAACTGTCGAACAAAATCTTGAGGTTATGCGAAGATTAGGCGAGCTAAATGATTTAGGTTTTCCAATATTACTTGGTACATCAAGAAAATCAATGATTGGCAAGACTCTAGATTTACCAGTCAATGAACGCTTAGAAGGTACTTTGGCAACGACAACAATGGGTATTATTCAAGGAGTAGATATTATAAGAGTTCATGATGTTTTAGAAAATGCACGCTGTGCGAAATTTACTGATATCATTGTAAGGAAACGATATTATGGATAAAATTATACTTAAAGGTTTAGAATTCTATGGTTATCATGGGGTATTACCAGAAGAGCAAGTTATTGGACAAAAATTCATCATAGATGTGGAGATATATACTGATTTGCATGAAGCAGGATTAACGGATAAGGTTGAAAAAACCGTTAATTATGCTGAGGTATACCAAATATTAAAGTTAATAGTCGAAAAGAGAAAATATCAATTATTAGAAGCTTTAGCGGAAAATTGTGCTAAAGAAATATTAAAAAGCTATCCGCAAATTAAGGAAGTACTTATTACAGTTTATAAACCACAAGCACCTGTTGCAGGTATTTATGATTATTTTGGTGTAGAAATTAGGAGAAAACAAAATGAGTAAAGTATACCTTAGTCTAGGAAGTAATATCGGTGATAAGTTTGCTTATATAAATCAAGCCATTGAACTGTTAAATAAACATCAAGAAGTTGATGTGGTTAGACAATCATCTTATTATGAAACAAGTCCTGTGGGTTATTTAGATCAAGACAATTTCATAAATGTGGCCTTGGAAGTAAACACTAGTTTAGAACCATATGCTTTACTATCATTGTGTCAAGAGATTGAAAAGAAGTTGAAGCGAGAAAGAACGATACGCTTTGGTCCTCGAACGATTGATATCGATATTTTACTTTATGACAATGTAGTTATGAATGATGAAAAACTTACTATTCCTCATCCTCGGATGACTGAAAGAGCCTTTGTATTAGTACCTTTATCAGAATTAAATAGTAATTTAAATATTAATGGTTATGGGATTTTATACTTACTAGAAAAGGTGAAGAATAATAATGAGAGTATAAAAAAAATACCTAATTATTAGGTATTTTTTTAATAAAAAGAGGAAAGAGGAGAGTAAGATTTATGATGATAAATTATATTGATTAAATGCACACAATCTATTATTATAAACATAATATAGATAATTGTCAACAAAAAAGTGAAAAAAATTGAGGAAATGATTTAAATGAAAAATATTTATCCTGATTTTTATGATTTCGTACCAATACCAACTAGTGATGGCTTTTTAGTATTTCATTGTGATAAATGCCATACAAGTTTTTTACCACAAATCACTAATTTTACTAAAAAAGTGATGTTATGCCCATATTGTGGTTATAGAGAATCCATTAATTATTTCTATGAGCAAGCCTATATTAAAAAAGTCAAAGAATATCAATTACAAGCGATTAAAAACCTTTTAGCTTTAGTAAATAAGGATATTAGTGATAGTAATATTCAAGAAGCTCTTTGCTTAGGTTATAATAAATTACAAGAATTAGCTAGTAAGAAGGAATTAGAATTAACGACTAAGGTTAATATTTATGTAGAGGATATTGTTAATCTAGATGATTTTATAGAAATTAAAACATCATGTTGTAATAAATCCTTAAGAGTAATGATTAATAAGCAAAAACTAAATTACTGTTTATATTGCGATGAATGAAAAAACTTGTGATTCAACTATAGAATTACAAGTTTTTTAATCATAAGTTTAATTAGAATTAATACAATGTAAATTGAAGGAGTTCGGTAAAACATGAAGGATTCTTTTTATCGTAAATCAGCATTATTAATTCTTACAAACTTTACAACTAGTATATTAGGATTTATATACTCTGTTACTTTATCAAGAAAAATTGGTCCTGAAGGTATAGGGCTTTTTAGTTTAATTTCACCTATCAGCAGCCTATTATTAAGCATCTTATCAGGAGGGTTATTTTTAGCAGTATCAAAGGTAATTAGTGAATATTATGCTAAGCGCCAAGTAAAAAATCTACATAAAACAATAAAGTCGACTATTATCTTTAATTTTGTATTATCAATAATTATTATTTTTACTTTTCTTTTTTTATCACGAACAATTAGTATTCATATAATTAAAGATTTTAGAATACTTAGTGC
>DATCKO010000159.1:0-11160 GCA_036562215.1 Haloplasmataceae bacterium
ACCAAAGAGCATGGAATAATAGGCTTATATTTAAAGGGAGCAAATAATTATAAAAGCAGTTCGTTTGCTTCATCACAACCGCTTAGCCATGCTTTATTTAATATTAATTATCGTCAAAATGGTTTATCTACATGTTATAAAGCAGAAGTTATTGAGGCTTTTAATACTTTAAAAATCGATTTTGATAAAAATATTTATGTATATCATTTATTTGAACTGATATTTAAAAGTATTGAAGGCCATACCCCAGTTATAGATTTATATACATTATTATTAGCGATAATGTATAAAATGAATGATATTAATGACTTAAATTCTATCAATATTTATACACTCTTTTTCGAACTAAGACTTTTAGAAATCATTGGTGTTGCACCTATGTTGTCAAATTGTGTCGAATGTGGTTCTACTGAACATATCGCAAATTTCGACATAAGGCGAGGTGGTTTTGTTTGTGAAAAATGTCTTGACCGAAAGATGGAGCACTATGATATTAATACACTTAAAGCTCTATATCAGCTATATCATTCAGATTTAGGTGATTTAGATAAGTTAAGAATTGAAAATATTAAGGAGTTAAGAAAGTTAATTGCTAATTTTTATTTATATCATTTAGGTATAAGGACAAATTCAGAGAAATTTTTTAAATGATACTTGACATGTTTAGGTACATTACCTATAATATATTAGGAATAATATATACGATGAAAGAGAATAGTAGTTTATTATCTTAACAGCGAGTCTAGAAGGGTGAAAGCTAGATAAAAAATAAATGAAGGAACTCTGGAGTATGTTAAAAAAGAGTGACCATTTATATGGTAAGTAGGGTGGAACCGCGGGAATATTCTCGTCCCTATATCTAGTTTTTAGGTGTAGGTAGGAGAATTTTTTATTTTTTATTAAATGGAGGAAGCTTTATGAATAAAAAATTGAGTATGGAAAAATTAGTTAGTTATGCCAAAAGTCTTGGTTTTGTATACCAAGGTTCTGAAATATATGGAGGTCTATCTAATACTTGGGATTATGGACCTTTAGGTGTAGAACTTAAAAATAATATTAAAAAAGCTTGGTGGAAAAAATTCGTTCAAGAAGCGAAATATAATGTCGGTCTAGATTCAGCCATATTAATGAATCCTGAAACATGGGTAGCCTCTGGTCATGTTGGGGGATTTAGTGATCCTCTTATGGATTGTAAGGAGTGTAATACCCGTCATCGAGCTGATAAATTAATTGAAGACTTCACAAATCAAAAAGTAAATCCTGCTGGTTGGTCCAATAAAGAATTAGAAAAATATATAAAGGATAATAACATTACCTGTCCTAATTGTGGTAAACATAATTTCACCGAAATAAGAAATTTTGAATTGATGTTTAAGACACATCAGGGTGTTATTGAAAACGAAAAATCCTTAGTTTATTTACGACCAGAAACAGCTCAAGGTATTTTTGTAAATTTTAAAAATATTGCCAGAACAACGCGTAAAAAAATCCCTTTTGGGGTATGTCAAATTGGTAAATCTTTTCGTAATGAAATAACTCCAGGTAACTTTATATTTAGAACACGAGAATTTGAACAGATGGAATTAGAATTTTTCTGTAAACCTGAAGAAGATATAAGCTGGTATGAATACTGGCGTGATTTTTGTTTCAATTTTGTAAAATCATTAGGAATTAAGAGTGAAAACCTAAGAATTCGTGAACATAAAAAAGAAGAGTTAAGTCATTATAGTAAGGCTACTAGTGATATAGAATATCTTTATTCCTTTGGCTGGGGTGAACTTTGGGGAATTGCTGACCGTACAGACTATGACTTAAATGCTCATATTAAACATTCCGGTGAAAACCTTGATTATTTAGACCCGCAAACCAATGAAAAATATGTCCCTTATTGTATTGAACCATCAGTGGGTGTAGAAAGACTATTCTTAGCCATTCTTACCGATAGTTATGAACTAGAGCAATTAGAAAATGGAGAAACAAGAGAAGTATTACATTTACATCCATATTTAGCACCTTACAAGGTTGCAGTATTACCACTTGTTAAGAAATTAGAAGATAAAGCACTAGAAGTTTATGATATGCTTAGAAAAGAATTTATGACTGAATATGATTCAACTGGTAACATTGGTAAACGTTATCGTCGACAAGATGCCATCGGTACACCTTACTGTGTGACAATTGATTTTGATACATTAGATGATGAAAAAGTTACCGTAAGAGACCGTGATTCCATGAAACAAGAGCGAATTAAAATTAATGATTTAAATGCCTATTTCCAAGAATGTATAAAATTTTAGTCGCTTTAAATAATTATGGGAGGTGGCTATGGCACTTATTCCTAAACATGTTATTGAGCAAATCATTAAAGGTAATGATATCGTAGATGTTGTCGCAAGTTATGTTAATTTAGAAAAGAAAGGTAAAAATTATTTTGGCCTATGTCCATTTCATAATGAAAAAACACCATCATTTTCAGTTTCTCCAGAAAAACAGATTTTTCACTGTTTTAGTTGTGGGGAAGGTGGAGATGTTGCTCAATTTATAGCGAAAATTGACAATATATCGTATTTAGATAGCCTAAAAAAATTAGCTCAACGTATAAATTTAAATATCAATGAATATTTTGCCGATAATAGAAATGTTGAGTTTTCAAAATCATGGGCTTTGAATCGATTTGTTGCTGACTTTTATCGTTTTACATTGCTTAATACTAAGGAGGGTATAAAAGCTCTCGATTATTTAGCACAAAGACAAATAACACCGGATTTAATTGAGTATTTTAACATTGGTTTAGCACCTAATAGTAGTGATTCTTTATATCAAGCTTTAAAAGCTAATAATTTTTCCGAATTATTGATGCTCGAGTTAGGCGTTGTTATGAAATCGGAAAATCGCTATTATGACAAATTTCAAAATCGAATTATGTTCCCTATAACTGATGATTTAGGAAATATCGTAGGTTTTAGTGGAAGAAGTTATCTTGAAAGTAGTAAAAATGAAGCAAAATATATTAATACTCAAGAAACACCAATTTTTAAAAAAGGAGCTATTTTATATAACCTTTTTAACGCTAAAAAAGCGATTCGACAAAATCATCAAGTATATTTATTTGAAGGTTTTATGGATGTTATAGCATCATATAAATGTGGATTGCAGGAAAGTATTGCGACAATGGGAACAGCTCTTACAGAAGAACATGTTAAATTACTAAAAAAATATACTAATCATGTCATAATATGTTTTGATGGTGATAATCCTGGTATTGAAGCTACCAAAAAAGCAATCGAACTTATTAATAATCAATCTCTTAGAGTTTCCGTTGTGACCCTTCCTGATGGTTTAGATCCTGATGAATATATCAAGAAGTACGGAAAAGAAAAATATTTGTCATATATAAATCAAAATCAAAAAAGTTACAGAGAATATATGTATGAACTTGAATATAAAAATATTAATTTTAAGCAAATAGCCTCTATCGATCAATTTAAGAAAAAAGTCTTTCAATTATTAATTACGGCTACTCCAACAGAAAGAGAACTATTTCTTAATCGATTGAGCCAAGATATTAATGTGTCATTTAATACTTTACAGTTTGATTATAAGCAGTATACAAATTATCTAAAGAATACCGATGAACCTAGTCAATATGATTTAGTAAATCAAGAAAATGTTTTTCGTTCTATTGAAAAAAAACGTCCTTCTTCAAAAAAACTTCTATATACACAGAAATTATTATGTTTCTTTTGCTTAAATAATCGTAAATACATTAGCATAATTAATAATGATAAACGCATAACTTTTAAAGATAACATGTATCGCCGTTTCTATTATGATTTATGTCGTTTTTATGAATCATATAATAGTTTTGATTTTGCGATATTTCAGGAAAAATTTATTAAAGATGACATTACATATTTCCAGTTTGTTGATTCATTTTATAAAGATTTTAAGAACTATAAAGGTTCTTTTCAAGAAAAGCATTTAAAAGAGTGTTTGGCGGTTATAATTAATGACTTGATTGCAAGTGTGGTTTTACAGTTAAAAGCAAAATTACACTTGACTAATGATGAACAAAAGAAGGATGAAATCAGTCAAGAAATTATCAATCAACTAAAGATAATTAAAGTGATTAATAACGAGGTGGTAGAATGATGTATGCTGAATACCAAAAAGTCATTACGAGTTTAATTGAGAAAGGTAAAGAACAAGGATATTTATACAATGATGAGATTCAAGATCAACTTAATCAATTATCTTTTGATTTTGAACCAGAAGCCTTTGAAAAAATATTAGAAACTTTAAGAGCAGAAAACATTCAAATAATCGAAGAATCTGAAGATGAAGAAGCGGTACCAGGTGATGTTGATAGTGTCTCTGATGAATTAGAAGATCCTTTTCTAGATATAGATGTTGATTTAGAATCACATTATACAACTGATGATATAACATTACCAACCAGTATTAAAATAAATGATCCTGTACGGATGTATCTTAAAGAAATAGGTAAGGTTGAACTTCTTTCAAGTGATGAAGAAATCGATTATGCAAAGATTATTGAGTATGGTAAATATGCCGCTCAACAAATCGAACATCGCGAAAATCTTACCGAAAAAGAAATTGAAGATTTTGAAGCTGCCATTCGTAGGGGTGAACAAGCTAAACAAAGATTAGTTGAAGCTAATTTACGTTTGGTTGTTTCCATTGCTAAGCGTCATGTTGGTAGAGGTATGCTTTTTCTAGATCTAATTCAAGAAGGTAATATGGGTTTAATGAAAGCAGTCGATAAATATGATTATTCCAAAGGCTTTAAATTTTCAACCTATGCAACTTGGTGGATTAGACAGGCCATAACAAGAGCGATTGCTGATCAAGCTAGAACAATTCGTATTCCTGTTCATATGGTAGAAACGATTAATAAATTAGTTAGATATCAACGTCAATTAACCCAAGAATTAGGTCGTGAACCTACTCCTGAAGAGATTGCCATCCGTATGGATACTACTCCTGATAAAGTACGGGAAATTCTAAAAATTTCGCAAGAACCCATTTCACTAGAATCACCAGTAGGTGAAGAAGATGATTCTAATTTAGGTGATTTTATTGCGGATGATGATGCGATTTCTCCCGATGCTTTTGCCTCTAATGAATTATTAAAAGAGGAACTAAATGATGTCCTTGAGACTTTGACAGATCGAGAAGAACGTGTTCTACGACTTCGTTTTGGTTTAGATGATGGAAGAACAAGAACGTTAGAAGAAGTTGGTAAAGAATTTGGGGTTACAAGAGAAAGAATCCGCCAAATAGAAGCTAAAGCCTTAAGAAAATTAAGACATCCTTCACGTAGTAAAAAGTTACGTGATTTTATGGAAGAGTAATATGAAAATTACGTTATCAAATAGACTTAATAAGATTTCTAATTTTGTTAAACCTTATCGCAATATTGTAGATATAGGAACTGACCATTGCTTAGTTCCTATTTCTTTAATGTTAAAAAAGGAAATCGATTATGCCATAGCTACTGATATTAATGAAGGACCGATAAAGGAAGCTGTAAAAAATGTAAAGTTCTATAAATTGGAAAATCATATTGATATTAGACAAGGTAATGGTTTATGTCCTCTATCTGAAAATGATAACTTAGATGTCATTATTATTTCTGGTATGGGTGGTTTATTAATCACTGATATTTTAAATACAGGTAAAGATATTTTACATCTTAATAAACGCTTAATTCTTCAGCCTAATATTCATGAAGAATATGTCCGAAGGTGGCTAATGGAAAATGCTTATGAAATAGTCTTAGAAGATATGGTATATGAAGATGGTATTTATTATGAAATTATTGTTGGCGATAAGCATCCGTTTAGAATTGATTACTCAATGAAAGAGTTAAAATTTGGACCCCTATTATTAAAAAGTAAAAATCATTTATTTCGAGAGAAGTGGCAAAAAATTCTAGCGAAAAAAGAAGAAACAATCATAAATATACCCAATAATCACAAAAAAAAGCGCAATTTTGCTGATGAGATTGAATTAATTAAAGAAGTACTTGATGGGTAAAAAAAAGATGGTCTTATACCATCTTATTTAATGTTGGGTAATATATCTTTTAAAGTCAAGTTGCTTTTACTTATATGTGTCCTTTTATCATTATAATCAAAGTTCTCAAGAAAACTAATAACTTCATTAGTAATCGCAGTAGGTGTTGATGCACCACTTGTAACCGCAACGGTTTCACAATTTTTAAACCATTCTGGATTAATATCTTCAACGCTTTCAATCCGATATGCTTTTCTATTAGCTAAGTTTTCTGATACTTCAGCTAACTTACTAGTATTATTGCTTAATGGATCGCCCACAACGATAGTCACATCAGCTAATATAGCCTTTTTAAGAACTGCTTCTTGTCGAAGTTGTGTAGCATTACAAATCTCATTTGTATATTGAGAATATGGATAGATTTTTTTAATTTCTTGTACTAAATTTTCGACATCCCAATAACTCATCGTTGTTTGATTAGTGATTGTAACCTTTAAGTTTTCTATTATTAAACTCTTGACATCAGATATACTTTCGACTAAATGAACTTTTTGAGGATTGATACTAATCGCACCTTCTGCTTCAGGATGACCTCTTTTTCCTATATAAATAACATCATATCCATTATTTACTTTGTCTTTTATATAATCATATGTTTTATTGACATATTTACATGTAGCATTTATTAAGTATAAACCTTTTTCACGCGCCTTATTAACCACTTCATCAGAAATACCATGAGCGGTGAAGATCACGGTACCTTTTTCGATATTCTCAAGTAATTCAAGTCTTGTTTTGGACTTATTCTCGATGGTGATTAAACCTAATTGTGTTAAAGCATCAGATATATAATGATTGTGAACGATATTACCTAATATATGAATAGGGCGAGGAAGACTTTTATCATTAGCGGCATTGATAGCCACTCTTAAAGCATTGATAACACCTTCGCAAAATCCTCTAGGGCTTACTTTTATAACTTTCATTGTATCACCTATTTAATTATACTAAAAAATTGCCTTATTTCAAATAATAAGTTAAGATAAGTAATAGGAAATAAAAGGAGTGATTACTCATGTCTTTTCAAGAATTTAAGTTCAAACCATTTATATATAAAGCCCTTGAATCACTTAATATTATTAAACCCAAACCTATTCAACAAGCTATTATTCCTTTAATAAATAAAAATAAAAATGTTATTGGTCAATCGGAAACTGGTTCCGGAAAAACTCATGCTTTTTTATTACCAATTATTAATAATATTGAACCTAAAGGAGTAGTGCAAGCTGTAATAACTTCACCAACAAGAGAGTTAGCTAAGCAAATCTATGATATGGCTTTAGATATTGTTCGCTTTAGTGAAATACCATTTAAAATAAAACTATATGTTGGTGGTACAGATAGAGAAAAAGAACTAAAATGGTTAGATAATAATCAACCAGATATAGTGATTGGAACTCCAGGTAGAATTTGGGACTTAGCGGTAAAGGAAAGAAAATTAATCGTTTATAAAAGTAAATATTTTATTATTGATGAAGCTGATATGACTTTAGAAACTGGTTTTTTAACCGAAATAGATAATATTGCTAGTTTAATGCCTAAAGATTTAGTTATAGGCGTTTTTTCCGCAACTATTCCGGTAGGGTTACAACCTTTTTTAAATAAATATTTAGCTAAACCTGAATATATTAATTTAACTAAAGTTAATATTACTCCTGCTAATTTAACCCATTATTTAATAAAAACTAAAGGTAAAGATAAGAAAAAGTTATTATTAGATTTAATGTCGATTATTAATCCATATCTAGCTATCATTTTTTGTAATACGAAAATTGAAGTAGTGGAAGTAAAAGAATTTCTACACGAGCATCAATATGATGTAGGTTTTATTCATGGTGATTTAGAAAGCCGAGAAAGAGCAAAAATGATGCGTGATATTAGGGCTTTGAAGTATACTTATATTGTAGCAACAGATATCGCCGCAAGAGGTATCGATATAGAGGGTGTATCACATATCATTAATTATTCTTTACCAAATAATGAAGAGTTTTACATACATCGCTCAGGTAGAACATCTCGAAATGATTTAAGTGGTGTGGTTTATTCTTTTTATGATTTTAACGATGATACTTATTTAAATAAACTTGAAAAGAAAAACATTAAGTTTCAAAATGTAGAAATTAAAAATAAGGAATTAGTTAGTGCTAAAGAACGTAATAAGCGAAAGTTATTTATAGAACAAGTTCAGAATAAAGGTGTAAAATTACCAAAACCGAAAAAGATTAAACCTAATTATAAGAAAAAAATGAAAAGTAAAAAATAGGAGAAGTATAATGTTAATTATTGGATCACATGTCAATATGAGTGGTAAGGAAATGTTTCTTGGTAGTGTTAAAGAAGCATTAACTTATGATGCTAATGCCCTAATGATATATACAGGAGCACCCCAAAACACAATTAGAAAAGCAATAGATATGTTACACATACCTGAAGCTCATTCACTTCTTTTAGAGAATAATATACCTTTAGATAATATTATTGTTCATGCTCCTTATATCATAAATTTAGCCAATCCAGATAGCGAAAAACATCATTTTGCGATTGACTTTTTGACCAAAGAGATTATGAGAACCCATGCTTTAGGTGCTAAGCAAATTGTTTTGCACCCTGGAGCTCATATGGGAAAAGGGGAAAGTGAAGGTATAAAACGCGTTTCGTCTGGATTAAATGAAGTCATTAATAATACCATAGATTTAGATGTTAAGATTGCCCTAGAAACTATGGCGGGAAAGGGAAGTGAAGTTGGCAAGAATTTTCAAGAATTAGCTAGTATTTTTCAACAAGTAACTCATAATGAACGATTAAGCATTTGTTTTGATACTTGTCATACTCATGATTATGGTTATTTAGTAAAAGATGATTTTGATTTTGTGATGGAGGAATTTGATAATACCATTGGCATAAAACATATATCAGTATTTCATATAAATGATAGTAAAAATCCTATAGCATCTAGAAAAGACCGTCATGCCAATATTGGTTTTGGTTATATTGGTTTTGAGGCTTTAAATAAAATAGTTCATCATCAAGATCTTTCACATATCCCCAAAATTTTAGAAACACCTTACATAAAAACTGATAATGATGATTTAGTTCCACCATATAAAGAAGAGATTGATAATTTTCGAAAACAAACATTTAATAAACAAGGAATATTGAAATATTTATAATATTTTATAACAATTTACATTATATTATATTGTAAATTGTTTTTATTTTTTATATAATTATTTATATATGAGTAATAAAGTAAGTGGTGAAAATATGAGTCAAAAGGCCATCAAAATCATTATATCGCTTATGGTTGTATTATTAATCGCTTTAGCAGCTGTTTTACTTATACCAAAATTACGACAGCAAAACAAAACAGAAGATACAACAAATGATAATAATATATCTTTTGAAGAATTTTATAATGCCCTTATATCTGGTAATAAAGATGTTTATGCACAGTATATTGATAGTGGTAGTGATTTAAGTTTTGCCTTTACCGATGGAACAGAAAAAGGTCGTACACCTTTAGAAATCTTAATTATGCATAATGATATTGAATATGCCCTAAAAGTAATAGATAATGGCTTTGACTTAAAAATAGTGGAAAATAATCATATCGACACAATAAGTAGTATTATATTTAGTGTTACTGGTATAAAGCATGATGTTATAAATGATATAACACTAACCCTTATTGAACAAGTTGAGGATGAGTTAACTATAGCTGATAAGGATGGTTATTCGCTTTTGATGAATGCGTTGATAAGTGGCAATAATGATATAGCTTTAAAGATTATTGAGAAATTGAGTAATGAAGCAATTGATTTAATTTACAATAATGAAACTGCCTTAAGCTATGCTTGCATGATTAATAGTGATTTAGAAATCATAGAAGCCCTAGTCGAAAAAGGCGCTGATATTAATTATAAAGGTAATGATGGCAATACTAGCCTTTTGTATTTAGTAATGAATGAATTTGATGAAGAAAAGTTAGCATATTTAATTGATATACCAAATATTAATTTAAATGTTGTTAATCAATATGAACATTCGGTTCTTCATATTGCGGTGGAATATAATAATGTAGAAGCTTTAGATTATTTACTTAATAACACAAAAATAAATTTTGATTCCAATTTGTATGAAAGTGCTAAGGAGTATGCTTTAGAACTGCAAAATGAATACCCTGATGATGAAACCATCGCTGAAATTGTTAATTTATTTAATTAATTGATTATATTTATCTTTTTCATTTTACAATAGTATAATAGTAATAAGTACGATAATTTTTTAGGGAGGTGAGAAGATGTTTAAGTACTTCAAATTATCTTTAATAGCCATAATCACTTTCATCATTACTAACTTAAGTCTTGCAAGTGATTTCAAACAAGTTTCTGCATCAAGTAATTCATATGTGAATGAACTAGAAGCTATTATTGGTACAGAAGAGTATAATTCGGAAATAAAAAGAATCATTAATGAAAGATTTCCATCTTTTGATATCCCCGAAAGTGAGTTTTCCGAACGCGTATTAGATAATAGTAGTTATCGTATTTTAGAAATCACACCTAATTTCGATTTAACCCAAGTAGACTTAAAATATAAAGGTGATTTAGAACTAAATGTTGAAGATATTAAAAGTATTTATAAAAACATTATCACTAAGAAACAAATTACTGAACCTAGTTTTATTACCAATATGCCTAACTTCACTCTAGAACTTATGACATTAAAACAGTTTGTTGATTATCGTGGTGAATTTGAAGGAAAATATGATGCCATTGTATTTAGTTCTGGCAATTATACCAAGGATCAAGTAAATAGTTGTGAAATAGAATTTAATAACCAAGATCTTTTTCCAACAATTATATCAGATGATAAATATAGATATGTCGGTACTGTGAATGCTAATAATCAATATCATGGATATGGTATTTTATATAATAGTCAGCAAAAAATCGAATATGAAGGAAATTTCAAAAATGGTGAAAAATGGCCAGGACCATTAGATGATGTTTTAAATGATCTTACCGAACTTAAAGCTAATCAAATTATTGAGGAATATGT
>DATCKO010000107.1:0-2982 GCA_036562215.1 Haloplasmataceae bacterium
GCTCGCCCTACTATTTGAACGATGGCTCGCTCATCAAAGATTTCCGCATCACACCCAACAATACATACATCGACATTACTAACTGTTACTCCACGTTCTAAGATGGTAGTTGTAATGATGAGTTGAAATTTACCAGCCCGAAAATCGTTGATGATTTGCTTGCGATTTGGACTTTCAGCATAAACAAAAGCACAAGTAAAATGGGGTTTTAAGATTTTTTCAAGATTAATCCCACTTTTTATATCAGGGACAAAGACGAACACTTGCTTACTCGTTGATTTTTTACTTTCTAACCAATTTAAGATTTTTTTCGGACAGACGCCTTTATTTAATTTTGTGATTGTTGAGGAAGTTAAAGATACACGAGGAACGGGGATAGGATAGCGATGGAACCTTAAGGGAATGATGAAATAATCAAGTTGTTTTGTTTTCATCAAATATTGGATTTTTCTTGTTGGGGTTGCGGTTAAAAAGATGATAGGTGCTTTTTTCTTTTTTGCTTTTTGAACAAAACCTTCTAACATCTTATTGTTGTAGTAGGGGAAAGCATCAACTTCATCGAGAATAATTAAATCAAAGAACTGATA
Source organism: Haloplasmataceae bacterium (assembly GCA_036562215.1). Lineage (GTDB taxonomy): Bacteria > Bacillota_I > Bacilli_A > Haloplasmatales > Haloplasmataceae > CALFRW01. The sequence goes on from DATCKO010000107.1 coordinate 588, forward strand.
GAAGTTAATTAACTGATGCGTAGTAGTAATGTAGAGATTAGCTAATCTACCTTTATCTTGACTACCGCCATATAAAGCGACTATTTCAACCTGACAAAAGTCTCTTTTAAAACGCGGATAAAGTTCTAAGACAACATCCTTTCGTGGTGTCGCAAAGCCCACAACCTTTCCTTCATTTAAAGCAGTTAGGATTACTTCATAGACTATTTCGGTTTTACCTGCTCCACAAACAGCGTATATAAGGGTGTTCTTACCTTCCTTATACGCTTTAACACAGTGTTTTGAAGCAAGTTCCTGCATATCTGATAGATGAATTACCTTAGTCAATCCACACTTATCTTTTTTAGGAATAATGATTTGTTCCCTTATAATCTTTGTATAAGTGGCACTCTTCCCAAACACTAAACAATTCCGACAATATACTCCTAAACTATCACGATAAAAATCCTTCAATTTCTTATTTCCACAACGGTTACAATAATACTTCTTCCCTTGCTTAATTACTCCTGGAACACTATTTGTGGTTAGACTTGTAAATTCTCTAAGCAATGAGATCACCTCATTTTTATTTACGAGGTAAAAGAAAAAATCCTGTTTAAACAGGATTTATTCTTGGTTAATTTTATAGAGTTTATTAATCTTATTCTGTCTTTCTAGAATAATAAGGCTGTTTTGTAAAAATGTTTCGATTTCTTGTTCGGTGACATCATCAGCTTGATATATGAGGGTCTCACCATCAATCGAGTATAGTCTGTTGGTCATAAGGGCATTTTGTTGGTGGGAATAGAAGATAGGAACATAATCTTTATCAAAAACAGATAAACTCATGTACCAATTCGCATCATATTCTTCACCCAATAAATCTAGGAGCGTGGGTACGATTATGTAAGGTGAAGTAAAGGTAGTAATGATACGATTATCCTTAAAGGTTTCATTTAATATCGGATTCCACATATAAAGAATGGTATCATATAATAAATCAACTCGATAGGATTGTTGGGTTGTCAAATCATGTAAGCGTAAATGTAAATCGTGATAATATGCTTGATGATCACCATATAGAATAATAATGGTGTCTTCAAGAAGACTTTTTTCTGTTAATGCATCAATTATTTTTTGAACCGCTACATCTAAATCCATCATCGCTGCTTGGTAATATTTGAATTGAAATTCCCCTGTCGCATCACCTTTAAATGGATTACTCCATAGACCTAGACTTTCCGCTTCTTCTATTAAGTCAAAATAACCCAACTCGATAAAGGTATCGCGGTTACTAAATTCGTCATCATCATAAGGCCCATGCATTGAAAGAGTGGTCCAGAAACTATAAAATAACTCGTCTTCTTTAATCATATGTGGAATAATACGTTCAACTGTCTTACTATCTAATGTGTAATTACCTGTCCAACTCCATTTACCATTCCAGTTAGGTAAGTTTTCTGGAAACAAATCATCATGTAAATAGATATGTTCAAAGCCCAACTGTTTTAATAGCACATCGCGGTAATAAAACTCGCCATTATTATCATGGAAATAACTGGTTACATACTTATCATTAAGGATTCTTGGCAAAGTAAAAGGCAGATTATAATTTTCTGTTAAGAAGGCGTAATTAATAGTAGGATAACTTCCGACAATGCCAATATGTTCGGAAACATTAGTTTTGTTTATACTGTAATTTTCCGCAAAATATAATCCTTCTCCACGTAAACGATATAATGTAGGAGTTAAATACTCATTAATGGCCATTTCTTGTCCTGATTCAATCATGATGGTTATGATATTTTTCCCTTTTAATAGCCCATAATAATCAGTCTTCCGTAGTTCTAGTGGTGGGGTTTCAATTTCATCATTTTCTTCAACTAAAAAAGTTTCGATTTCTTTATAATAAAACGTCAACATACCATAGTGTTGAAAAGCACTTTTTTTAAGTGAAGTAACATACAATTCATCAGGAAATTGAACACCGTTAATATAAATATTTTTAGAAACTACTTTTATACCAGTAGTAAAAATTAAGAGTGTTCCAAGGAAAATTATTAAAAATAATTGGACGCATTTAACTATAGAGTAGGTAATTTTAAGTGGTTTAGTATTATAAAGATAAATAATATTTAAAACTACATAAACAATAAGGAGCATAATACCGATGAAAAGATCTTTTAAAGGGATAAAACGCCAATCAAAAACATCATCTACTAAATTGATGAGAAAAATTTTATCAAAGGAAAAAATATCATAAAAGACCTTCATCATCGTCACATTAGTCACAAATAAAACATCTAATAAACCTACTAAAATCATTAAATAAAGAAATGCGACTTTATTAGATTGAAATAAAAAGATAAGCGAACCAACAAGTAAGAATATTAAGATATCAAGAATTAAATATGTT
>DATCKO010000161.1:0-17028 GCA_036562215.1 Haloplasmataceae bacterium
CTGCTACTATACTTATAAATTCCGAATTTGTTGGTTTCGTTTTATAACCTTTTTCAGGGAATATTTTGTTAATATTTACAAAATTACCTCTTTTCCAAGTAACTTCAATCGCATTTCGAATAGCTCTTTCCACTCTGGAAGCTGAGGTTTGGAATTTACTTGCTATAACAGGATACAATACTGTAGTTAGTCTTTGTACCATATCGGGGTGAAGAAAAACGACATATATTGCTTCTCTCAAGTATATAAATCCTTTAAGATTTGATGGAACGCCTATTTCATGTAAAATAACTTCAAACTCAGACATAGCAGTTATTGGTTTGCTGTAATTAATATCATTATTAGCTTTTTCAGAAATGGTATTACCAAAATCTTTTACTAAATGGATTAAATAATTGATATTCATCGGTAACATCAAAAAATAATCTGCTCCGAGTTCTAAAGTTTTTTTGATAATAGCATCAGTGCAAAACGGAGAATATACAATGATATGTTTAGGACGTATAAAATCGTCTTTTTTATCATGTAATTCTTGTAAGATGTTTAGACCATCATAATTAGGTAATATCATATTTAGTAATAAGACATCTATTTCTTCTGTTTTTAATTTTTCTAATAAACTTGCGCCATCATATGTATAACCGATTACCTTTATATCTTCCTCAGCATCTAATACCTCTATAACATTTTTTATGAAATTCTCACCCTGGTCGGTAATGAAAACCTTAGTTACCATAACATCCCCCCAACTCATCTATCTTTACTAACTCTATTTTGTATTTAGCATTGATTCTGGTATATCAACTTCAAGCACATTATATTTACCAGTTGTTAAATCTTTAACAATTTGATATAAGTACTCATCCATGTTTACAATATCTAAGAGGATACCTTTTTTCCCGCATAAATAGATATGTAATGTCTTTCTTTTTATCACATTTTTCACTAACAAGACATCATTAAGCGAAAACTTAGATATTCCTTTGATAAAGGATAGGACCTTGACTTGGTCTTTATCAACTTTAATGACTGGAGAATAATAGGATAATTTAATTAATGTCCAAAGAACAAAACTAAGCCAAAATAAAATAGCTACTTCGAGCATTAAATCATTTCCATATATGCAACCAATACCTAATCCAGATAACAATGCATCAAAGAAAATTAAGCCTCCTTTTCCATTCATAACAATAAACTTACAAGATGTATTAGTCTTTTGAAATTTTCTTTTTAAACTAAAATATACGATTGTGAAACTATAGTTAAATATTAATAATATTGATACAATTATTAGGCTAATTAATTTATCTTCCATAGTGTGTTAATTATATTACATAGATTTTCAAATGTCAAATTACCTGTTTTTATGACGAAAAATCTTCATATTTACTCTTTAATAATACTAATAATTCATTATATTTCTCTCGACTCAGTGGTACTTCACCGTTATAACCTTCAACTTTTATAGTATACCACTTGTTCTTATTATCAGCATGAACAGAATTTACTTTCGCTAAATTGACAATTAAGGACTGATAGCAGCGAAAGAAACCATATATAGTGAGTTTCTTCTCTAATGTAGACATGGAGTATCCTGAAAGAACTATTATATTGTTACCCTCCATATGAAAGATGCATTTTCGATTTATAAGTTCAATATAAAGTATTTTATCAGTATGTATCATCTGATATCCAAATTTCGTTTTTATTAAAAAATTAATACTATTTTTTTCTGTAAAAAAGCCGCGATCTTCGTAATATTTTCGTAATCTTAAAAGGATTCGTGATGCCCGGTCAATATCAAAAGGTTTTAACAAAAAGTCAAATGCCTCGTGTTGAAAGGCTTTATATGCATCCTCTTTATTTTCCGAAATAAAAACAATAGTAATATTATTTTGATTATTGCGAACATATTGGGTAAGATAGGTACCATCAGAACCTTGTCCATTATTATTAAATGAAAAGTTAGTAAAAATACAATCTAGTTCATTAATATTAATGCTTTTTGTAAATTCTTCCGTATTAGAAAAACTACCAATAATTTCAAAACAAGTAAAATTTTCCATAGTACTTTGTAAGTACATCCTAAAATTACTATCCCATTCAATTATTGCGACTTTTATCTTATTCATAGTCTTACTCCCATATTTCTTGATATTTTGATTATACCATAGAATATTATACAAGTAGATTAATACAAAAAAAAGGAATATTTTTCTATACTCCTTTTTTCATAAATTCTAATATAAATATTGAGCAATCTTTGTTTTCAGTTGTTCTGTAGTTAATAAACCTAGATGTCTTTCACATAAGTTACCATCTTTAATGAAAAAAAGTGTTGGTACAGCATGAATCTGATACTCATCAGAATAGTTTGGGTATTTTGTAGTATTAACTTTTATTATATTTATAAAAGGTAATTCACTATCTAAACGTATTAAAAACTCAGCTAACATTTTACATGGACCACAAGTCTCTGAATAAAAATCAACTAAACTAAAACCTTCTTTAATTAGTTCATTTAAATTATTTTCTTCAGCATAAATAATCATTTTTTATTAACCTCCATTTTGGCTTTTTCTAAAACATAAGTTGATATGCAATTTCTTACAACTGATATGTAATTATCAAGATGATCTAATGATATTTCTTGAACATTCTTATCCACTATTAAGGCACCGATTAAGGCATTTTTGATTTGTGTTGAAAATATCTTTCTAATCTCTTCTCTAAATTCAGGTATGGAACTAACACCTACTGCAGCTCCTAACTGCTCTGAAGTCATTTCCTCAAAAACCAAACCTAGCTGTTGAGCAATTTCTCGACATCGTTTTAATTCTTTTTCTTCTAAATAAGCTAAATCACTTTCACTTATCGCAAAATCACATAATTCATGAAACTTAGTTAAAAAATCATTGATTTGATAATATAATTCTTCTTTAAAATTTTCTAGTATGAAATGATTATATAAATCCTTAGCTGAACTTACTCCAGCAATTTTTTCATTTTGCGCAATCTTATCATCAATAACAGGAACAATCATGCGCGTAATATCTTTAATCGTATACTTTATTTCTCCAGTACTATGCATAAAGTAATAAGTTTGGTTTAATTCTTTTCCTATGAAATCAGCTTCTAATTCTTTATCAAACATCCCTAAGCCCACGTTTAATTTTAAAGTTCGATTAAACTTACTATTTGCACTACACATTTCCACTAAGATAATATCATTATTTATTACAGCAAACTCGTTCTTATATTCTTTATACTTAAGTGCGACCTGATACATCTTTTCTTTTGCCTTTTCATGATTTAGATTAATTGCCCATTCCCAATTACTCATATTTCTCCAAATATTTGGTAATTTGATTAATTTTGATTCCATTAATACTCACTCCTTCCGAGCTGAATTATAACAAGACTCATTTTCAGTAACAATAAAGAGTGCGTGATATGTCCTATTTCTTGCTTATGTTGTCATAAAAAGGTGGACTTTTAATCCACCTAATTAATTATTTAAGTTTAAAGTAATTACTTCTTAAAATCTTTTGCGATATTTCATAATATTTAAATAATTTCTCTCTAGTATCATTAATGTAAGATGAATCACTTATATTCATATCATCTACTACATAAATATTACCGTCATACCAGGAATAATCTTTAAAAAAGATAAGCGAATGATAATTATCATTAAAGATATCGTTACCAAAGTAATATGTATAATTGGCATCTAGAGAGAATAAATTAGCTATTGTTGGTAGTATATCAAATGATGAGGTTAAATTATCAATGGTTTTTGGTTCAATATCACTAGACCAGATGAAAAGTGGTACATTACTTTTCAGATGTTCTTTATTAATACCTTTATAATTTTCAAAGATTTCTCTAGTAATGGTGTAAGGATAATGATCACTAGTTAAAATAATTACAGTATCATCTAATGCATTTTTTGCTTCTAATTGATAAAATAACTCACCTACAAGTAAATCTAATTCTTTTTGTGTAGCTAAATAATATTTAATTTCTTCAGGAACATTATTACCATATAGCGCATTAACTTCAGCAATATGCTTTTTAGCTACTAAATTACTTTCATTATAAGGACTATGCCCGCTTAGTGTTGTAACAAAACTAAAGAATGGTTTATTTTCATTAATTATTAAATCTGCTGCTTGCCTCATGAATAGTGAATCATAATTATTATCACCATCAGATAAGTTTAATTCTTCTTTACCATAAAAATTATCATAACCATAACCCTTAAAAACCTTATTTCTTAAATAAAATTCTTTAACATTACTGTGAAAAGCATTTGCGACATAACCTTTTTCTTTAAAGAGGTTAGCGAGAGAATAGGAATAAAAGTTATCATAATACACATAACATGTAGGTCCGTCAGTCATCGAAGGAATTAGACTTGTATTATAGATAAACTCACTATCACTTGTCGTACGTGGGTAAACTGGTACAAAATAATTAGTAAAATAAAGACTCTCATTTTTCAACCTTGTTAAATTAGGCGTGAAAGCCTCATTTTCGATAACGATACTATCAAAAGATTCAGCGGTAATAAATATAAGATTTTTACCTTCAAAAAGACCGGTATAATCATTAATTTGCTTATTTTTTTCATTTTTCGCAAAATACAAATCAATTTCTTCTATATCTTTGGCATTTGTAAATTGTGGCACTACTGAATTTACAAAATCGCGAATACTATAGTTAATTATGCCAAAACGAGAAATAAATTTTGCATTATTATAACGTGTACAATATAAGTAATGATCTGATAAAAAAGGTTGTGAGTTACTAGTGGTATATTGAGCATTTATATTAACAACTAAAAATAAAACTAAAGTAATATGTAAAAATTTAACTCTTTGATGGCTTATTTTTATTTGATTATCAATCTTATTAAAGAAAAGATAGATAATAATTGCTAAGGCTAAAAAGATATATAATAAATAGATTAAATGGAAATCGATTACTCCATGCATATAACCAGTTCCTGCTTGTAATGATACTACTTCTTTGAATGATAAATAACAAGAGAAAATATCATAGTAAATATCTTGAGCAATTAAGTATATAGTATGAAAAATAATGATAAATAGCATATAGCCAAACTTTATTTTTTTAGGTAATAGTAAGGCTATTAAGATAATGATATTAACAATAAAGATAGTTGAAAATATAGTTATAAAAAAAATAGGTATATGATTATCAATAAAAAATATTATTTCGGAAAGAAATAAGAAAAATGCTAATAAGATAATATCGCGATACTTTGTAAAAATCTCTTTTATGGAGTTATTTATAGGAAAATATAATAGTAATAAAACCAATAAACTCATACAGGCTATTAGATATTGAATAATGTTTTTTACCTGACTTTCACTTTGTAAGAAAAATATTAAGTTTACTAACAATAAAAGTGTGGAAATAAATATTAATATTGTAATTATCATAGTTCTATTTTTCTTAATATAATTCATATTATACCCTCTTTATTTAAACTATATATTAATATTACATCAATTCATCAAAGGTTTCAATAAGTTAAAAGAGATAAATTTTAATACATAGGCTGTATCAATTAACGTAAATGATTCATACAATATAGATATTTATTATTTTTTTACTTTCTTTATTGATTATTTTACATAATATGATATAATAAATATCCCACAATTTTTATACAGACTGTGAGAGGGGGAAATACTCGTGAACATCAATTATGAAGAATTAAAACTTCATGCTATTAAGTTATTAGAGGAACGGGGCGTAAAATTAATAGATATCGCCAAGATAACATATGAATTACAGAAGAAATATTATTCAAACTTAGCGATTGAAGAATGCCTTGAGCATGTGAAAAATGTTTTGTGTAAACGTGAAGTTATCAATGCTATTATTACTGGTATTACCATTGATAAGTTAGCGGAAAAGGGGTTAATTGATGAACCTTTATCATCAATACTTTTGAATGATTATTCTTTATATGGTATAGATGAAGTTTTAGCATATTCCATAGTTAATGTCTATGGTTCGATTGGATTAACTAATTTTGGCTATGTTGATAAAGTAAAATTGGGTATCATAGGAGAAATAGATAAAAATGGGAAAAAAGAAGGTGTATGTAATACCTTTCTTGATGATATCATAGGTGCTATTGCATCAGCAGCAGCTAGTCGAATTGCCCATACTAAACAATAAAAAGCTCAAAAAATAGGAGCTTTTTTTAATATATATGATAAAATATAAAAAAGGAGGATTTTTTATGAAATTATTGATTTTGTTAATAGTTATTATTTATTTTATTTTTAATACTCTTTTATCTATTCTAAATTATCGTAATCGAAATGCAGAAATTCCAGAAGAGGTAAAAGATGTTTATGATGAAGTTTCATATAAAAAATGGCATCAGTATAATATGGAAAATTTTCGTTTTTCTATAGTTACTAGTTTTATTGATTTAGTGATATTGTTATTGTTATTGATTTTTAATATCTTTGCTGAAGTTCATCACTTAGCCCAAGATTGGACTCAATCAGTACCATTACAAAGTATCATAATAATTGGCTTTTACATAATTGTTGACTATGTTGTTACCATATTTACTTCCTATTATGGACAGTTTGTCATTGAAGAAAAATATGGTTTTAACAAAATGACAATTAAAACTTTCATTTTTGATAAAATTAAAAGCTTAATACTAATTATTATTATTGGTGGTGGTATTATCTATGGTTTATCCAATCTTTATATAAATAATCCTGATATGTTTTACTTATACGCTATAATCGCTGCAGTTCTTTTTATATTTATCTTCAATATCCTTTACACAAAAGTATTTGTACGAATTTTTAATAAACTTACACCTTTAGAAGAAGGAGAATTAAAAAACAAGATTATTGAGTATAGCCAAAGTGTAGGATATGAAATAAGTAAAATTAGCATGATGGATGCCTCTAAGCGTTCAAGTAAACTTAATGCCTTCTTTACTGGTTTTGGAAAATTCAAACATATCGTCTTATATGATACATTAGTAGAAAAAATGACTCCTGACCAAATCGTTAGTGTTCTTGCTCATGAGATTGGTCATGCAAAAAAAAGACATACCTTACAATCATTTTTCTTTAACATCATTACTATCGCTATCAATATTCTTGTTTTATCATTATGTATAAAATCAAATGAATTAGGTGTGGCTTTTGGTTTTAATGGAGCTAATTTTGGCTTTGGAGCAATCATTTTCATCTTATTATTACAGCCTATTTCTCTTCTTTTTGATATAATACTTAATCCAATATCCCGGAAGTTTGAATATCAGGCCGATGCTTTTGCGGTTAAATACTGGCCAAAAGAACATTTGATTGATGCATTAAAAATATTAGGTAGAGAGAACTTCTCTAATTTAACTCCTCATCCATTATATGTCGCAATCAAATATTCCCACCCACCACTCGATTATCGTATCAAAGCAATTCTTAAGTATAAAGAATAAAGGTGACTTTTTAGTCACCTTTATTCTTTTATTAACAAGAGAGGAGCAAGTATTAAACCTCCAGCAAGACCTCCTAAATGTCCGACAATACTTATACTTGGCCATAAAAAAGTAAATAACAAGTTGATTGCCACTAAACTAATAATATATTTTTGATCAACTATTGATAGTAAATGTCTCTTGAAAAAAATCACATATAAAAAGATACCCATAACTCCATATATAGCCCCAGATGCTCCTATTGTCAATGTGTAATCACCTGTAGTATATAAGACAACAACACTAGAAAATAACCCTGTTATAATATATACAAGGAAATATCTCCATGAACCTATTAATTTTTCTAAACCAGCACAAACAACCATTAAACCAAAGAAAGTATTAAATAAATAATGTAATACTGAACCGTGTAAAAATAGGGTTACTAGTAAGCGATAATATTCTTTATATGCAAAGACGAGAACAGGAGCTAATCCACCTAAATCAACTAATGCCTCGGTAAATTTATCCCCTGAAAAACTAAAATCAGCCATAATAATCGATAGGATAAACAATACAGTATTAACTAACATAAAAAAACTAGTAACAGGGCATCTTTTGATGAAAGATTTGAAATTACCGTAATTTAAGAATATTGACATAAACTATTTCTCCTTAAAAAATTGCTCATTAATTATTATATCACTAAACATCTATTATTTGAACATCATAGTGGCTAAAACTGCTTTTTTCCATCCAGTTAATAATCTTTCTCGTGTACTATTATCAATTTTAGGATCAAATACTTTATCTTGTTTCCAAATCATCGAAATTTCCTGTTTATCCTTCCAAAAACCTACTGCTAAACCAGCCATATATGCTGCACCTAAAGCAGTAGTTTCAGTTATTTGTGGTCGATAAACGGATGTACCTAATATATCAGCTTGAAACTGCATTAAGAAGTTATTTTCAACAGCACCACCATCAACACGTAAGGATTTTAACTTTATATTTGCTTCTTGTTCCATAACTTGCAAGACATCATTAGTTTGATATGCTATTGCCTCTAGTGTAGCACGAACTATATGAGCTCTTGTAGTCCCCCTAGTTAAACCAAAGATAGCTCCTCGAGCCTCACTATCCCAATACGGCGTACCTAAACCAACAAAAGCTGGTACGATGTATACACCTTCTGTGCTTTCAACATCTAAAGCATATTTTTCACTTTCTTCTGCTGTTTTAATCATTTTCAAGCCATCTCTTAACCATTGAATACTTGAACCAGCAATAAATATACTACCTTCTAAGGCGTATTCGATTTTTTCATTTATCCCCCAAGCTATAGTGGTAAGTAATCCTGATTTTGATCTAATTGCCTTTTCCCCAGTATTCATTAACATAAAGCAACCTGTACCATATGTATTTTTAGCCATTCCCTCATCAAAACAAGTTTGTCCAAATAAAGCAGCTTGTTGGTCTCCACTTACTCCTGAAATAGGTACACTTTCACCAAAAAAGTTTTCTTTACTAGTATAAGCAAATATTCCAGACGATGGTTTTACTTCAGGCAAGATACTCTTAGGAATATTTAATATCTCTAGTAATTCTTCATCCCAACATAAATCATAAATATTATACAAAAGTGTTCTAGAGGCATTTGAGTAATCAGTAACATGGGCCTTTTTACCCGATAGATTCCATATTAGCCATGTATCTATGGTACCAAATAATAACTCGTTATTAGTACATTTTGCTTTGGCCTCTGGTACATTTTCTAATATCCATTTTACCTTTGTACCTGAAAAGTATGGATCAATTATTAATCCTGTCTTATCTTGAAATAAGGTACTAAATCCTTTAGCTTTTAATTCTTCACAAATCGATGCGGTCTGTCTTGATTGCCAAACAATCGCATTATAAATTGGTAATCCCGTTGATTTATCCCATACCACAGTAGTCTCTCTTTGATTGGTGATTCCAATCGCTGCAATCTGTTTAGGTGACAATTTAGCTTTAATTAAACAATCAGCCATAACTCTTAAGACACTTAACCAGATTTCTGTAGCATCATGTTCTACCCAACCTGGTTTAGGGTAAATTTGTTTTAGTTCCTTTTGGGAAATCGCAATTATCTCTCCATCTTTATTAAAGATTATGGCTCTACTACTAGTTGTACCTTGATCGATTGCTAGAATATACTTATCCATATTATCACCTCATGTAAATTATACTATAGCTACTTCTTTTTTACAAAAACAAAAAAGGTAGTTTAATGTCTTACCTTAGGACAAATATATGAGAGAGGTATGAGAGGGAGTATGAGGGGATTAAGGGATAATTAATTATCCTATTATTATTTTATATGTAATCTTAATATTTGACAAATAAAATGCTTAAAAAAACCTATGTTGTATAAACATAGGTTGAATATTATATTGTTAATGTTTTTTTCTGGTAATTAATTCCCACGAACATAAAAATAAGAAATGAGTTGGAATAAATATTAAGCCTAAATAAAACCAATTTAATTTGACTTCATCTAATATTGTAGAATAGATATACATAGCATCACTTAAACCAACAACAGTTATTAAAAATAATCCATAAACCATATATAAGGCCAGACCTATAGGCAAATATTTCCATTTTTTTAGTGAAGGTCTAAAATAACCCGTGATAAACATCAATATAATTAAGAAAACCATTAAGGTATGATGTAATAAACCAGATATAGTCATAGGATAAAATATTGAGTTAGCTTGACCAATAAAATCAGGATAAACTAATGTTAGTACTCCGCCTAAGAAACCAATGTAGACAACACAATGTAATATAGGATTATCTTTTTTAAAGAGAAGAGTCCCGAGTGCTAAAACTAAACTACTCGTACCACAAAAAGAACTAGGCCATAATGAATCATAATTATCTCTACCTATAGCGATACTAATTCTATTCCATATAATAGCTAGTAACAGTAAAAAGGCAATAGATTTAATAATGATTACTAATTGTTTATCTGTTTTAACAAACCTTTTGACTAATACAATAGCTAATACCATCAAAGCAATCACAATTGCTAGGTATATAATGTGTTCAGTGCCAAAAACTGTTGGCATAATATTTACCTCCCAGTACTATTCGATTATTTTTTCTTCTTTTTCATGTAAATGGATTGGGTACTAATTTTAGTCATGCTAACGCGTTCATTAACAGCCTTTGTATATTGGATGTTTACCAAATAAATTACAGTATAAATGATAAAGATTAGGGTAATACCTATTAATTCACTCCAAATTAAATACCATGGCCAATCTCCTAGATAATATAACACATTATTAACTGGGCTTATTTCCATGTTTTCACCTATGATAAGATTAGAATAATAGGTTTTTAGATTATAGTTTACTAACAATATTAATAATATCATAACTTGATAAAGAATTAAAGAAATAAATGTTTCCTTTAATTTAGGTAAATACTCATGAACAATTAAAAAATATAACGGTATTAAAATAATTAAACCATTACTAATCATGAGTTGATAATATCGATAATACATATAAGAATAACCTACTGTGTTTGTAAGCATATTAATCATTCCGATTATTATACCCATATATAGTGTAATTGAAAATAAAAATCTCTTTTTTGTAAAAGTTAATAAAATACATAGAATACAACAAATACTATATAAGCTTAGTGGTAGATTATGTTTATTAATACCTTCGTAAGACCAAACTAAAATATAGTAGCTAACAAACAAACTTAGTAACATAACACCCATAGTAATCCTAATGAAAGTATCAATATTCTTTTTTTCTTTTATCTTATCTCTATATATTACAAGAATTAGAACAATAGTATAAACAATAGTAATGGGAATTATTAATTCCAAAAAGCTTAGATTATAAAAGTTTGGTTGATCAAAACGAAAAAACTCTTTCATTAATTCTTTCCCTCACTTTTAAGTAATATTTTCAAAAAGCTCTCTACAATCCTACTATCAAATTGGGTATTACACCCTAACTTAAGTTCTTCGATTGCTTTTTCTTTAGATAATGATTTACGATATGGTCTATCAGATAACATCGCATCAAAAGAATCAGCAACTGATAAGATTCTTGCTTCAAGTGGAATGTCCTCTCCTTTAAGACCCTTAGGATATCCTCGACCATCATATCTTTCATGATGATATAAGACAATAGGATATAATTTTCCTAAATTGGCTAGTGGTTGGATAATTTCAGCACTGTAAATAGGGTGCTTTTTTATTAATTCAAACTCTTCATTAGTTAACTTCTCTTTCTTATTAAGTACATCTTGAGGTATCTCGATTTTTCCAATATCATGTAAGAGAGCGGCTATACTTAATATTTTAAGTTCTTCATCAGTTAATCTCATTTCTTTACCAATACTAAGTGCATACTCCATAACTCTTTCTGAATGACCAAGAGTATATCGATCTTTAGCGGAAATTGTACCTAGTAAAGTTTTAAGACTGATGAATAACTGACTTTCAGTTTGATTTAAGTTTAGTTTGATTTCATTAAAAACATCACGATAAACTTTTATATTACTTCTTCCTTGTTGTTTTGCTCGATATAATGCTGTATCAGCTTGTGATATTAATTCATCTTTTATAGTCGCGATGTGAGGATAAACAGAATAACCTAAGGAAATACTAATTCCTAACTCTTGTGCTGGCATTTTATTTTTTATAAAGTTTTGATAATTCAAAAGAATATTGTTTACGATATAATCAATTTCTTCATTTCCTAATTGAGGTAGGATTATCGCAAAAGTATCTCCACCATAACGACAGACAATATCTTGACTTCTTACCGCATCTACTAAAACTTCTGCAGTTTCAGCTAAAAATACATCACCTAAACGATGACCATAGGTATCATTATAACGCTTAAAATTATCGATATTCAAAAAAATAACACCCAATACCGAACTCATACGTTTGGCTTTAGAAAATTCAGTATCAAGTCTTTCTTGAAAATAGCGATGATTAAAAACTTCTGTAACACCGTCCAAATATGAATTAGCTTCAATTGCTTTCACATATTTTTGTTGCTTATTAGCTAGGAAGTAGATTACACTCGATAAAACAATCGCAATAAAGTGAAAAAAAGCCATTTGAAAAAGAATTAAATCTTTATCTAACATATATTTTAGATATAGATGAATACCATTAAATATGTTAAATATGGAAGCAATCAAAAACCCTCTAAACAAGTATTTGTAAGAAATAAAAAGCAAAAATATTATTTCTACATTGGAGAAAATGATTATAACTTGTAAAGGTAATTCTATTAAAGTCATAAAAAGATTAATTGTAAATAAGGCAAGGGTAATAAAATATAAAATTAGTTTTTGACTTTTATTCATAAATTTTTCCCCTTTAAATTTTTCCCTAACTACATAAATACTTTTTATATGCTAATATCTTAATTATACAATGATAATTTTATATTGAAAATACTTTTATGAAAAATTTCCCGAAATTTGTCAGATATAAATAAAAGGAAGAAAACTCTTTCTTCCCTTAGTATTAAATAAACAACAAAAGACTTATAGCCATGATGATTTGTCCTGCTACCAAACCATATATAGAAAGATGGGTTTCTCCATATTCTCTAGCTGATGGTAATAACTCATCTAATGAGATAAATACCATGATTCCAGCTACCCCAGCAAATAATATACCAAATAAAGTATCAGTTAAGAATGGATAAAGAATTAGATAACCTATAATAGCTCCTATTGGTTCTGCCATACCAGATAAAAAGGAATATATAAAGGCTTTCTTTTTACTACCAGTAGCAAAATAAATAGGTACAAAAACTGATATCCCTTCAGGTATATTATGTAAAGCGATAGCAACAGTAATAGGAATCGCTAATGTCGGATTCTCTAATGCTGAAAGAAAAGTTGCTATTCCTTCAGGAAAGTTATGAATTCCAATAGCTAAGGCCGTAAATATACCTAAACGTAAAAGCTTATTTTGCTTAACATCTATGTTCATATCTTCCAATTTTAACATTTCATGAGGATTTTTCGTTTCTGGTATTAGTTTATCAATAATGGCGATAAAAGCCATACCACCAAAAAATGATATGACTGTAACCCATGAACCTAGTTTTATACCTAGACTACTAATTAAAGTACTTTGGGCACTATTAAAGATTTCGATAAAAGATACATATATCATTACACCAGCAGAAAAGCCTAAACTAATTGCTAAGAACTTAGTATTTGTCTTTTTCGCAAACAAAGAAAGTAAACTACCAACACCTGTAGATAACCCAGCAATTAAAGTTAGACTAAACGCTATTAAGACTGTTTCATTGAACATATATTATCACTCTTTCTTAAATAAAAATTAGGACAATAATATTTTATATAAAGTCCATGTATATTTCAACAAATATGTTTACAAGCAACTGTACAAAAGTTACAATATAACTATAAAATATTTAATACTAGAGGAGAAGATAATGAAATTTAAAAACCTATTACCTTATATCTTTATCTTTTAATTATTCTTTATTAATGTGATTCCTTTTAGTCCAATATCAGATGGTTCCGTTTCTTCTGGGAATCAATCCCTTGATTTGGTAATGAAACTTTTAAATCTCATGAGTTTTCAATCATATTTGACAGGAGCTTTCTATATTGTGCTACTTCTTATCTTAAATGCTTTTTTAAAGCAACATATCCTGGATATAAGTTAGTTATAGTATTTAATATTTTGTATTTACTATCTATTCTCTTTAATATTTACAAAAATAATATAAATTTGACTTCAATAGCTGTAATTATTGACAGTAATCCTTCATTAAATGAAACAATACGTACATTTTCGAAAATTACTGGCATTATTGGTATTTTATTGTTTATCTTATTAAGTATTATCTTTATCATTATATTAACAAAAATAAAATATGACTTATCAAATTATCGTTTAGTTTTAATTACGACATTGCTATTTGCCATTACCTATATATCTTTACCTATCATAGAATTAATCGTTACACCTACTATGTCTGAGTATGCATATAGATTTGTGATTTACAGTTATGCAACTTTTATTACGACACTACTCTTTAAAATTTCATTAATGATTGAAGCACTGAAATATTTAAATTTATCATTTATTAAGAGTGAATAACATTCTTTTTCTTAATACGAATAATAGGACTGTAGTGTACTCTACAGTCCTTTCTATTAACGTCCTAAATCTCTTTTATTATAAAAAATATATGTTAAATAAACTAAGCTTGATGTTATTACTAATACAAGAATAATTAAGAAGATATTAAAACCTGAACCTAGTAATAAATCTTCAGCTGTAAAATACTTAAATGGGGTAATATATTTTAAGAAAGACAGTTTTTCATTTAGATTTTCAACTATTGATAAGAAAAAGGTTGATAGTAATATACCTGTAGGTACTCCTGTTGAGAATTTGCTGTTATTTTTCATTGCAGAAAATACTAATCCAATAGAAAAAAATAATATTTGTAGGAAAAACATTCCAATCATCAAAGATATAATATCTAAAGCAATATTATCTTCACTTACTATACCAAACATCAATAAGGAAGATATTAATGTTATTATGTTAATTATTAAAATATTTGTAAAACCAGCTATAACTTTTGCGGTAATTATCTTATTACGAGTAACTGGCTTAGTCAATAAAAAATCCACTGTTGAATCTCTTTCTTCTTTATTGATAATTCCTACTCCAAGCATTACCGCATGAATGGCAACAATTAAAGTAATATATTGATATAGAACAGAATAATAACCAATAGCTGTATCATAATCAAAATCTCCAAGACCCATAAGAGCTTTTAAGGATGAAGGTAAGACTTCAATTAAATCATTAAATGATGTTCCTGATTCTACAGATTTAAATTCGATTATTCCCATCAAAATAAGAAATATAATTCCTAAACTCCATATTAATAGGGTTTTAAAATTAGCTTTAAATTCTTGTATATATACATTCATTCCTCTTTCCCCCTATACAGCATGTATGTCTTTCTTTTTAAAGATGATAAAACTACTTGTAAAAAAGAGGATAGTTATAATAAGTGCAATAATTAAAAATGATATTTCCATATGACCATTAACTCTAATATAATTAGTATCAAAATAACGAAATGGAGTTAAATAGCGAGTTATATCATCTTCATCCTTAGCAATAAATACTGCAATGGAGTAAAAAACTAATACTATGCCAAGAGATATTGGTAAAACTGATTTTACTTTCTTGACACTTACTGAAATCAAAACACCAAGTGAGAAAATGAATAATTGAATAAGGAATATAGAAAGAGACATTAATAAAAAGCGTAGAAAAGAGAAATCATTTATTTTTACTACAGTTAGAGCTGTATAACTTGTAGTTATAATAATAATATTTGTAAGTAATAATACAGTTAAGGATGATAAAATTTTACTTATCATAATTTTTACTCTAGATATTGGTTTAGTCAATAGAAAATCAGCAGTTTTTTCTCTTAACTCCTTTGATATTATACCTATGCCATAATTCATAGCTTGTATTCCAGCACTTAAAGTAACAAATCCTAATGTAAAAGAGTAATAACCTAATTCTGAAGCAACTGTGTCGATATTAAGAAAAATCGCATCTCTAAAACTCTCCGGATAGCCTTCTAAAGTTTTTATAAACATTTCTGCATCATTTACTATAGGACTAAACATTGCAAAATAAATTAGTATTAGAGCCACTAAGGATATAGACCAAATTAATAATGATTTCCGAAGAGAATATAATTCATGTAAATAAATATTCACTTTAATCCTCCTTTTCATAGTAATGTAAGAAGATTTCTTCTAAGTCAGGCTCATCAACCCATAAATTCTTAATATCGATTTGAGCAATCTTTTGTGTAATATGATTTAAATTACCTTTAAATAAAAAGCTATGAATATTACCATTAACTATTAAATCATTAACATTTTCATTTAAGAAAAAATTAGCATCTATTTCATTTTGAACTTCTATAGTAAAACGTTTATAGTTTTCATGTTTTAAATTTTCCATAGTTTCAATCTTAATGATTCTACCTTCTTTGATAATCGCGATACGATTACACATTTTTTGGACTTCACTTAAGATATGTGAAGATAAAAAGATTGTTGCTCCTTTTTTATTTTCCTCGGAAATTAACTCAAAAAATTTCTGTTGCATTAACGGATCTAATCCACTAGTAGGTTCATCTAAAATAATTAATCTAGGTTCATGTAGTAAACCTTGTACAATTCCTACTTTTTTCTTATTACCAAAGGATAAATCATCAATTTTCTTATTCAAATCTAAATCCATTATTTCCGCTAACTCTTTTATTCTTTTACGACAATCTTTTTTAAAGAAACTAGCTGAATAATTTAATAAATCAATAACCTTCATGCCATCATAATAAAATACTTCAGAAGGTAGATAACCAACTTCTTGGAGAATTTCCGGTCCATGCAAACTAATATCTTTACCAAAT
>DATCKO010000112.1:0-6167 GCA_036562215.1 Haloplasmataceae bacterium
AACATATAGTATCCCTCAACTTCATAGTCTTTCTGGCTTATGATGATAGTAACCTTGTTGCAAATAACAGTTCAAAGATTGTAGTATTTGTACTTCCTTATCAGTTTCTACACATTCTGCAATTATTATTTTATTAGATAATTCTGATATTGTCATTATCATTTTTACAATGGCTTGACTTTGTGGTTTCTCAATATTATTTACAAAGGAACCGTCAATTTTAATTGTATCAAAATCAATACTATCAAGGATTGCTAATGATGAATATTCTCTACCAAAATCATCAATAGCTATCAAAAAACCTCTTTGCTTAAACTCTTTAATATGTTTACGACATAAATCTAAATTATGGACAAATGTATTTTCAGATATTTCTATACAAATATCAATTGGTAATAATTGATTATTATGAGCAATTTCTTCTAGTAATTGTGGTACATCACTACGAAGTAGTGTTGTAGGTGCGATATTTAAAGTAAGTATGGTATTCTTATATTCCTCTTGTTGTTTTAATCTAGCAAACTGCTCTATTGCTCTTTGAAAAATATATTCATCTAAATAATTTATTAAACTAGCTTGCTTAGCAATATTAAAGAAATAATCTGGTGGAACATAACCAGCATCATTATCATACCACCGCGCTAAAGCTTCAATAAAAGTTATTTCCTTAGTATTGGTATTAACAATTTTTTGAAAATGAACTTCCAAAACTTGATTAATTAAAGCTTCACGTAGTTTTTCAGACATACTAATATTATTAAATAATAAAGCACTCATATAAGGTTTATATTTAAGTATTTTTGTCGGTGTATTTTCCGTTATTTCATTTTTAGCTAAACTTGATAATGATACTAAACTCTTAAGGTCATCAGTATCATCAGGATATTTAGCATAACCAACTCTTTTAAGAACATGAATCCGTGATTTATTAACATGATATATAGAGTTAACAGATTGACTAATTTTTTTAATAATATTTTGTTCTTCATCATAGTTCAAGTTAAAACAAATAACACAGAAATGCTCCCCAGTTACACGAGCTATAAGATGTTTTTCCGCTATAATGTTTAACTCATCCGCAATTTGTTTTAACAATTCTTCCCCAATTTCATTTCCATAGTAATCATTGATTTGGGAAAACTGAAGAATGTCAATATAGAAACAAATCGCCTTTTTAATATTGGAAATTTCTTTTAACCTCTTATATAATCCGCGATTATTAAGTAAACCAGTTGTATAATCATGAAGACTTTGATGCTCTAAGTCTTGATTAAGTAGCATCAATTCCGTTATATCTCTTCCAACAGTTATTATGTATTCAACATCACCATTTTCATTTAATAAGACATCATTGTGCCATGATATATAAACATCCTTTCCCTCTATATTTTCTTTACTTTTACTTCTATAGGTATGATTCTTAATTGTTTCAAAAAACCATTCATTATCGAAACGGTTTTTTTCTTTATTTAGGATAAAGATATTCTTACCAATAATGTCATCAGCATCTAAAGAAAATAATTTTGCATAACTAGATGAAGCATAGATAATTATTCCATCAGTAGTAAAACGTGCAACTAAATCTTCAGTTGTTTCAATTATTTTGCGTTTTTCTAAGTCTAAGAGTTCATTTTCTTTGGTTATTTCCTTAATATTATTGTGAATAGCTTCAAATTCACTGATATCAAATCCTAAGAAAACAAACTTATCCTTCATGACAGAAGTACCTCGAGCTAAAATAAAGGCATAGTCGTTCATCCCGGGAAATTTAACTCGAAATTTATATTCAAAATAATTACTTTCAATATCAATACGAAAACCACGTAAACGCTTATAATCTTCTGGGTATAGATATGTCAAAAATGCATCTGTATCGACTTCTATATATTTTTCCTTTATTCCACTATATTTGTTTTTAAACAATTTTGAAAATTCAATATAAATAATCTTTTTCTTATGATGATATTCTATAAATAAAGCTTCATTTACTTCATATGAATAAAAGATCTGGGACTTTTTATAATTTAGAATTACTACCTTGTATATTCCAATTAAGAGTATAATTAACCCTATTGAAGTTATCACATGAAACAGAAATTGGAAAATTGGATTCATACTATCTAGTTTAAAGATATCAAAAATAAAAGCTACTGATGATGAAATAAAGATAATTAGGGTTCCAATATTTAATAATATGCTTTTCTCTTGTAAAAAAGCAATAAACATTGCTAAGGTAGAAATAACTATTATACCTAACAAAAATAATTGTTGATGTTCATGACATTTATCTAATGTAAGTAAAGATATGTAAAATGCGATATAAATTAGAATTAATAAAGCAAAAAGTCCAAAAATAATTTTTCTTCGTTTATTATAGACCATATATATATCCTCACATATACATATTTTTTCTTTCATTATAACAAATACTGACAAAAACTTCTACATAAAACAAATTTTTATTAAAAATATAAAACTGTATTAATATAGCGTATTTAATAATGGAGGTGATTATATTGAACAATAAATTTTCTAATATATTAAAAGAAAAAGATTACTTAATTAAATCAGTAATCAATAAACTACATATTTATGAAAACTATGAAGACTTCTTTCAAGTAGGAGCTATTGCTTTATATGAAGCGTATATGAAATATGACCCAGTAAAAGATCAATACCACAATATGGATGTCTATCTTTATTATTCCATACTTAATCATATGAAGAATGAACTAACAAGGATCAATAAATATAAGAAAATTGAGATATGTGTAGATTTATATGAAAATGATTATTTAGCTCCTATCATTGAAGATGACTTGATTAAAAGAATAGAAATGGAAGATTTATTAACCAATCTAACTAAAGAGCAACAAAATATTATTAATTTAAAAAGGTATGGTTATAAAAATAATGAAATCGCTAATATCCTAAATATTAGCATAGATCAATTAAAGTATCAATTAAAATTAGCTTTTAATAAAATAAGAAATATAATTAATAAGACAAGTATTAATTAACAAAAAAAAAACATCTAATTGATAATAGATGTTTTCTTTTCATACAAAAATATAATTTTACTTCAAATAAGCTCTTAACATCCAGATATGTTTTTCTAAATCAGCTTTGATACCTGTAAATAAGTCTACCGTAACAGGATCATTTTCTTCTTCAGCAAGTTTAATACCTCTAGTAAACTCTTCATTCAATTGTGTAAAATCATTTAAAACACTTTGAATCATTCCATCAACATTTTCTTCACCTGTTGCTTCTTTCAACGTTGCTAAATCTAATACTTCTTTTAAAGTAGCTACTGGTTTACCATCAACTTGAAGTAAACGTTCAGCTATTTCATCTAGTTTTTCTGTAACATAATCATATAACTCCTCAAACTTTGCATGTAATTGGAAGAAACCTTTTCCCGTTACAAACCAATGATAATTATGTAATTTTGTATAAAGTAAAGTAAAATTAGCTACTTCTTGATTTATAAATTTTTTCATTAATATATCCTCCTCTTATAATATCTTTTTGTAATTTGTACATTTATTATATAAGATATTAACATTTATTACCAGTAAAATGCTTATAATATAGATTAAATTTTACATAATATATAAAAAAATAGTGTAAATGTCAACAAATTTTCCAAAGAAAAGGCGGAATAAAAATGCATAATTAAATGGACTGATTCGTTTCTTCCTTTCTTTCTATATTTCCTAAGTTTCTTAATCTATAAGATGGTCCAGTAATATTTATCACGTGAGAGTGATGTAATATTCGATCTAATATGGCGTTAGCGATAGTATTGTTGGAGAATATCTCGCCCCACTTTGAAAATGGTTGGTTTGTCGTCAATATTATTGATGAGTTCTCATATTTTCGATTCACAAGTTGGAAAAACACATTTGCTCCTTGTTGATTAATAGGAAGATATCCTATTTCATCAATAATTAATAATTTATATTTACTGTATAATTTTAAGGGCTTCTCTAATCGATTTTCTTTTTGAGCTAGTATTAAGTTATCAATTAGTCTAGCGAAAGGAATCGAGTATGTACTTACACGTTGTTTAATCGCTTCAATTCCAATCGCATTGGCAAGATGTGTTTTACCTACACCACTTGAGCCAATAAATACTATGTTTTCTTTATTAGTAATAAAGCGTAAGGTTACAAAGTCGAGGAGTTCTATTTTGTTAATGGAGGGTTGAAACTCGAAATCAAAACTGTCGATGGTTTTGTCTCCATTTAAGGATGCAATTGATTGATTAATCTTAAAGGCTCTTTCATTTCGAAAAGGCAGTGTAAAATAGATTGTGTAAAAGTAATGCATTAAAGGAATTACTAGGACCAGTAATTGAAGATATGATGGAAGCAGAATTAGAAGAGCATATGGGATATGATAAAAATTCTCATGAAGCTAAAGAAACAAGCAATAGACGAAATGGCTTATATTCAAAGAAGTTAAAATCATCATTTGGAGATATAGAAATAGATGTACCAAGAGATCGTGATGCGTCATTTGAACCAGGTGTAGTACCAAAGGGACAACGCGATATATCAGAGATAGAAGGAAAAATAATTTCGATGTATGGTAAGGGTATGAGCCAACGTGATATATCAGATACAATAGAAGATATATATGGATTTAAAGTATCTCATGAAATGGTTAGTAATATAACAGAAAAGATAATGGACCGAGTTACTGAGTGGCAAAATAGGCCTCTAGAGGCTTGTTATCCATTCGTATTTGTAGACTGTATGTATGTCAATGTAAAAGATGGTATAAAGGCTTCGAAACGAGCAGTATATACTATTTTAGCTTATGATTTGAAAGGTCGTAAGGACATACTAGGAATCTGGATAGGAGATGGTGCTGAGAGTGCTCATTTATTTTATCATGTCAATGGATGGATTATCAGGACTTCAAGATGGAGTAGAAGCAGTATTCCCTAACACAGTTGTACAAAGATGTATCGTACATTTGATTCGTAATGCGATTAAGTTTATACCAAGTAAAGATTATAAGGAGTTTACGAAGGATTTAAAGACTATCTATAGTGCAGTAAATCTAACAGAAGCTGAAAGACAATTTGAAAAGTTAAGTGAAAAGTGGTCAAAATACAATGGAGCCATTCGTGTCTTTGAACGACACTGGGAGCATATCGAACAGTTATTTGAATACCCTACTAGCATAAGAAAAATAATGTATACTACAAATGCAGTAGAATCAGTACATTCCTCATTTAGAAAGGTTACTAAAGGCAAAGGAGCTAATCTTGCGAGTATATAAGTCCTCTACAGAAGCTAAATAACACCATCCATGCATTCTTGTATAGATGTAAGTTGTATCTCCTACCCATTTTTGATTTATACTCGTTGTAGTAAAATCCTGATCAAGTATATTTTCACCTTCATTATAATTACTACTTTTACTGTAAGGTCTATATTTCTTTACTACTATAGATTTTATGTTTAACTCATTCATAAGTCGTTGTACTCGTTTTAAACTAACTGTTTTAAGTCCTTTTTTCTGGAGCTCTTTATTAAGTATTTTAGTGATTTTTGGACTACCATATCGTTGTTTACTTTCAACATATATCTTTAATATCTGTTCTTTAAGATCTTCATTTGATTTTGCTCGCGCTGAAATAGGACGATTTTGCTTATCATAATATGTACTTCTAGGTATTTGTAGTATTTTACACATTTTAGTTATATCGTATTTATTTTTATTAGTGTCTATAAATTCAATTATTATTTGGTTATTTATTTTTTCGCGAATATGGCCATAGCCTTTTTTAATATTTCATTTTCTTCTTTTAATCTATTAATTTCACGTTGCATCTCATTTATATCTTTATTATTCATTGTTGTATTTTCATCTATCTTAAATTCACTGTACTGATTAATCCAAGAATAGATTGTTACTTTAGTTACGCCATATTCACGTTCCAATTCGCTTACTGTTTTCTGCTTTGAATTGTAAAGTTCAACAAGCATCTTCTTAAATTCTTCATCATATCTCTTTCCATTTCTTTTCATATGGACATACTTTCCTTTCTCTTAATAAAATTTTATCAAGTTAAACTCTTTGTGTCCATGTTTCTATACTAACATCAAGTTAATAACACAATTAACAGTAGAATGTGAGACATTATATTC
>DATCKO010000137.1:0-13672 GCA_036562215.1 Haloplasmataceae bacterium
GGAGGAAAAGAGAATGTTTGAAAAAGTGAATCCGTGTCATCCGGATAAATTAGCAGATCGTATTGCAGGAGCAATTGTTGACCTTGCTTATATAAAAGATTCAAACCCTAAAATAGCAGTAGAAGTTTTAATTGGTCATGGGATTTGCCATGTAATTTCTGAAACATCTGTTGCACTTAATAAAGAAGATGTTCATGGAATAATTAAAAGAATCGCAGGCAATGTCGAGGTCGACTATGTTGAAGTGCCACAGGATATACACCTAGCAAATAACCAAAAAGATAAAATTAGATGTGGTGACAACGGAATTTTTAAAGGTGTACCACTAACTACTGAACAAAAGAAACTATCTAAGATTGCAAGAGACATTTTTAATAAATACACATTTGATGGCAAATATATCATCAATGGAACAAGACTTATCATATGCCAGAGTAATGCATCAACTGATGATTTAAGAAAAGAATACCCTGATGCTGAAATCAATCCATTAGGAGATTGGACAGGTGGAACTGATGTTGACTCAGGTGCTACGAATAGAAAACTTGGCTCTGATATGGCTGATTCTGTTACTGGTGGTGGTCTTCATGGTAAAGACCTATCTAAAGCAGATGTTAGTTTAAACATCTATTGTTTCTTAAAAGCACAAGAGACTGGAGTGCCTATTGAACTTTGCTGTGCAATTGGTGATGAAATCATCGATGGTAGACCATATGCTGAGATAGTTGAGATTGCTCGTGAGTATATTAATGATTTAGGTGGTTTTGAGAAATTTGCAGAATGGGGATTGGTATAAATGGCAAAGACATCAGTAAAGGAATTCAAACTAGTTAATGTTGAGCTTTTAGTGCCATACGCTAACAATGCGAGAACCCATTCAAAAGATCAGATTAAGAAGCTTCAATCATCTCTTAGAGAGTTTGGTTTTATTAACCCTTTAATCATCGATAGACAATACAATCTATTAGCAGGACATGGAAGACTTGAAGCTGCAAAAGCTGAAGGTTATAGAGAGGTTCCATGTGTATTTGTTGAAGATTTATCTGATGCTCAAAAGAAAGCATACATTCTAGCTGATAACAGAATGGCTCTTGATGCTGGTTGGGATGAAGAACTATTAGCAGTAGAACTTGAAGGATTATCTGATTTAGACTTTGATTTATCTCTTACTGGTTTTGATGAAAAGGAATTATCTAATCTTTTTAAAGGTGATGAAGCTGAAATAGAAGATGATGATTACGATTTAACGGAAGCTTTAGAAAAAGCAGCATTTGTCGAATATGGTGATCGTTGGTTCATTGGTAGACATGTCTTAGTATGTGGTGATGCAACAAATCCAGAAGATGTAAATAAACTCATGGATGGTAAAAGAGCAAACTTGCTTCTGACCGACCCGCCCTACGGTGTTTCATTCACTAGTTCCAGTGGACTTAAAATTAAAAATGATTCACTAAAGAATGAAGAGTTTTATCAGTTCCTACTTAAAGCATTTAAAAACATGGTTGATCATTGCGAACCAGGTGCATCAGCTTATTGTTTCCATGCAGATACAGAAGGATTGAACTTTAGAACAGCTTTTCATGATGCGGGATTACACTTGGCAGGTTGTTGCATTTGGGTAAAAGATTCACTCGTTTTAGGAAGATCAGATTATCAATGGCAACATGAACCAGTGCTTTATGGTTTCTTAAAGAATGGGAAGCATAGCTGGTATTCAGATAGAAAGCAAACAACTATCTGGAACTTTAAAAAACCAAAGAGAAATGAAAATCATCCAACTAGTAAACCACTAGATTTATTATCATATCCTTTAAAAAATAGTTCACAAGAAAATGCAGTTGTACTTGATACATTTGGTGGTTCTGGTTCGACATTAATGGCTTGTGAACTTACGAATCGTATCTGCTACACAATGGAAATTGATGAGAAATATGCATCCGTAATCCTAAGAAGATATGTTGAAAACACAGGTGATGTGGACAATGTTTATTGCATTAGAAATGGTGTAAAAGTTTCTTATTTGGATGTAGTCAGAAAAGTCGAAACAAATAGCACAAATGACTTGCTATAATTGCCGTTTAGAGTGATATATATAGTACCTTAAAGGAGGTATAGAAATGGCAGAAAAAACAGTAGATGAATTAAGAGAAGAACTTAAAGCAGTATGTGAAAAGTATGACACAAGATACTCTGGAATGGAGTATTTAGTTAACTACTACATCAACTCACTTAAGTGGACTGAAAAAGAAGCACTTGAGTATGCTTTGAGGTTATTTCACGATGGAACAATCTCTCAAATAAAGTTGATTGGCAAAAACGAAAAAGAACTCTAAATGGAGGTATAGAAATGCTTGATAAAATTGTTGAAATGTTAAGGAAAGAATACCCTAAAGGAACAAGAATCGAACTCTTGAAAATGGATGACTTTCAAGCACCACCTGTTGGTTCAAAAGGAACTGTAGTAGGAGTTGATGATATTGGATCTATTTTAGTTCATTGGGATAATGGGAGTTCCCTAAATATTGTGTATGGTGAAGACCTGTTTAAGGTCATAACTGAGCCAAAAAAGTAATATCAAAAATAGTTAAAAAACACTTCTCAAATGACTTGATATTAATTGCCTTTAGAGTGATATATATACACGACAAAAGGAAATACACATACCATTTGAGGAGGATTAAACATGAAAGAAAAAGTTCAAAACTTAATCAACAAGATGAAAGAGCAAACCATCGGAGTTGAAATTGAAATGAATAACATTACAAGAAAGAAGGCAGCTGAATTATTAGCCGCATTCTTTGGAACAAGAGCATGGAACGCTGCAGGCGAATACGGGTATTCAACATGGGCTTGCAAAGACACAAACGGTAGAATTTGGAAGTTTCAAAAGGATGTAAGCATTGCAGGACCAGACGATGAAAAATGCGAAATGGTAACACCAATACTAAAATATGAAGATATCGATGCATTACAAGAGATAATCAGAATTTTAAGAAAGGCTGGAGCAAAAAGCGATGCAACAAGAATGTGTGGAGTCCACATTCACATTGGAGCTAATGGTCACACACCAAAGACTATGAGAAACCTAACAAACATCATGGCAAGTCATGAAAGATTGCTGGTTGAAGCATTAGACCTTGATAGAAACAGAATCGGAAGATACTGCAAAACAGTTGATCCAAGATTTCTAGCAGCATTAAATAAAAAGAAACCATCAACAATGAGTGGTTTTGCAGATGTTTGGTACAAAAGCCAAAATGAAGATTATCAAAGAAGCAACCATTACAATGGCTCAAGATACCGTATGTTAAATTTCCATGCAACCTTCACAAAGGGAACAATTGAATTTAGATTATTCCAATTCGATGCACCACAAGATGGCAAAAAAAATGGGCTTCACGCAGGTCAATTAAAGAGTTATATTCAATTATGCCTAGCACTAAGTCAAATGGCTAAGGAAGCCAAAGGAGCCTCACCAAAGCCACAACAAAACGAGAATCCAAAGTACGCAATGAGAACTTGGTTACTAAGACTTGGATTCATCGGTGAAGAATTCGCAACAGCGAGGGAATTCTTAACAAAGAGATTATCAGGTGATGCAAGTTTCAGAAGTGGGATAAGACCTACTTCTGAAGCAACATCAATTGGAGGTGCTGTATGAGTAAATATTATATTGCTTATGGAAGCAACCTCAATGTTAACCAGATGAAACGAAGATGCCCAAATGCAAGAGTGGTTGGAACTGGCTATATAAATGAATATGAGCTTGTCTTCAAAGGTAGTAAAACTGGTGGATACTTAACCATTGAAAAAGCTGAAGGTAAAATATTGCCAGTTGCGATTTGGGAAGTAACTGAACTTGATGAACTGGCACTTGATCGATATGAAGGGTATCCAACGTTTTATTATAAGGAAGAAGTCGAGATTAATTTTAAAGGAGTAAAGTCTGGCAAAGAGTATCGAAGACAAGCATTCGTGTACATTATGCATGAGAATCGTGATTATGGTATGCCATCTCACAATTATGTAATGACATGTTTGGAAGGTTATAAGACATTTGGATTCAATCCAAAATACATAGAAGCTGCACTGAGAAAAACTATGGAGGTTACCAATGAAAACAACAACTGATTTTTTAAAGACTTGTCCTTTGTGTGGTAAAGACTACAAGGGTCATCCTGCAATTTCAAGAGTTGATAATCAAACACCAATTTGCCCTACTTGTGGGACAAGACAAGCGTTAGAAGGACTTGGACTAAAACCTGATGAAATTGATAAGATTATACAATCCATTCTAAAGAGTAATGAACTTTAAAATCTAATATCAAAATGAATGAGTCGATAATAGTCGGCTTTTTCTTTACGCAAATGGAGGTTGAGGTTTTGGGTAAACTAAAAAAATATGTTCCTACCAAGTTCAAAGCCAAAGACTCCTACTATAGCAAAGAAGCAGCTGATAGAGCTGTATGCTTTATTGAATCATTAAAACACACAGATGGAGTTTGGTACAATAAACCATTTGAGCTTTTAGATTGGCAGGAACAAATAATAAGAGATGTTTTCGGTATTTTAAAACCGAATGGGTATAGGCAGTTTAATACAGCTTATATTGAAATTCCAAAGAAACAAGGAAAGAGTGAACTTGCAGCAGCAGTCGCTCTTTTACTTACTTGTGCAGATTTTGAGGAAGGTGCTCAAGTGTATGGTTGTGCTGCTGATAGAAACCAAGCGAAGATTGTTTTCAATGTGGCAAAAAAGATGGTTGAACTTAACAAGTACCTAAAACGTACAGTTAAGATTTCAGAATCTAAAAACAGAATCGAATATAAAAATAGTTTTTATCAGGTTCTTTCAGCTGAGGCATACTCGAAACATGGATTTAATGTTCATGGCGTAGTTTTTGATGAACTGCATGCACAACCAAATAGAAAACTATATGATGTTATGACGAAGGGTTCTGGTGATGCTAGAAAACAACCTCTATTCTTTTTGATTACTACAGCTGGTGATGATACAAACTCTATATGTTATGAAGTACATCAAAAGGCAAAGGATATTCTTGAAGGAAGAAAGATAGATCCAACTTTCTACCCTGTTATTTATGGTACAGATCCGGATGAAGATTGGACTGATCCTGAAGTGTGGAAAAAGGCAAATCCTAGTCTTGGAATAACCGTAGATATAGAAAAAGTAGATATGTTAGAAAATTAGTGGTTAAAAGAATTATTACCTTAAGATACTTTATTGTATTTTGATATTTTTGATACAATTATTTCTACTATTAGCACAATTATTATTAATAAAATTGACCAAGATAGAATAGCTGCACTATTTAAATAACTTCTTTCTAGTTGTAAGATATAACCAATGGTTCCATTTGGTTGAGCAATGAATTCTCCCATTATCATTACTTTGAGTCCCATTCCAAATGATTGAGTTATAGTCATTAAAACAAAGTTCATGATTAATGGTATATAGAAATTTTTAATAACTAACCAGTTAGTATTACTTAAGGTTTTAAGATCATCGAGTAATTCTTTGTTTATACTTTTTATACTAGTTAGTAAACCTTCATACATAAGAGGAATAACAACTAGTGAAGTCATTATATAAGGGCTTAAATCTCTACCAAATGAAATTAGTAAAAATATTATAATTGCAATAACCGGGATAGTTTTAAATAGAACCATTATTGGTTTTATGAAACTTTCAAATCCTTTAGTTTTTGAAGAAAGAAGAGCTAATGTTAAAGCAATTAAAAGTGATGCTACCATAACTAGTATTAGCTTTAAAAAAGTCTTTAATAGAATTAAATATGTAGTACAACTAAGTAAGATATCTTTTAAAGAAAGAAGAACATCTTTAATAGATGGTAATACTAAAGAATTATTAATTATTAAACTACTTATAAACCAAATTATAAATATGGCAAATATACCTAATAGTAAAAGAATGTTATAGTTTTTTCTCATAAAACTCCTGATCTGGGATTAACCCCCCTAATAGATTAGGATTATATTCATTTAACATTTTGAAAAAATCTTCACAAATATTAATGTTTTCACTAGCAGCTAAATAATTGATATTACTTCTTGGAATACTATGTTCAATAGTCGTTGTTCCTAGTTTTTCAAAATATGGGTGTTTAGAAATAATTTTATTTGCATATTTTTTTGGATTATTATTTAAATATTGAATATTATTTTCTATTTCTCTAAGAACATATTTTAATGAATCATAGTGATTACTTTCAGGATTAATGAAGATTGCTGCTTGAGGAATTTGATTTTGTTTAAGAACTGTTTGTAAGTCTAATATATTTAATTCCATCTTGTAATCTAACTCTAGTTTAGTAATGTATGGTTCAGCAGCTAAAATGTATTTTGGTGTTGTGTCTAAATAATCATTTGGATTATTTGGATTAGCAACAAAGAGAGGAATAATTTCGTCAATTCCATTTTGATAATTGATTTGAACATTAATATTTAAATTATTTATCGCTTTTTTTAAGATAATATCTGGAACTGCATTTCTTCCATATGCTAATATTTCTTCATCATCAATATCATTAATCGATTGTAGTGGCGTTGTTTTTCTAGACACCAAATAAGTATTACCAAAAGTAATTATTGCAGCAAGCTTATAACTAGATGAATTGTTTAAATATAATTTAGCACCTAAGTTTAATGGAGCTATTATTATATCATGTGACTTTGAGATGAGACCTGCTGTTAAAAGTTCAGGTCCCACCACAGTGTCGATCTTATATTCTTCAACCAAGTCACCTAATGCAATTAGTGGAATACCATTTGGAACAAGGATAGTTATATCCTTGTTATCTTTGTTTGTACACCCCACTAATGTAAGTGCTATCATTATTAGCAAAAGTATTTTTTTCATTTTTACCTCCTATTTAGTATAAATATCTCGTTTAGTATAATCTGTATGTAAAAGATGATGAGATACTTCACTTCCAGGTTTTTTCAAGAATTCTTGATATAAGTTTTTAACTTCTTGATTTTTGTGTGATTTTCTAATATCCATGAACGCATCTATTTTATGTAGAGCTTTAGATCTTAATTTCTTAACATTTATTCTTTCTTGTAAATATGCAGGAACTATTGGTTGACCACCACCGTTAATGCATCCACCAGTACAAGCCATAAATTCTACAAATAAATATTTATTAGGATTTGCTCTAATCATATCTAACATTTTAGGAAAATTCACTGCACCATGAACAACTGCTACACATCCTTCTAAATCACCAATTTTAATATTCGCTTCTTTAATATTTTCATCAACGTCTTGAAGACTATTTAATTCAACTAATCCTGTATCTTTTGGATCAACTATTTCTTTAACCGTTCTAATTGCTGCTTCCATAACACCACCAGTTGTACCAAAGATTGCTCCTGCACCTGTGTATTCAGCTAATGGACTGTTTGGATAGTAATCTTTTAGTCTAGCAAAGTCGATATTTTGTTGTTTGATAAGACGAGCTAATTCACGAGTAGTTAAAACATAGTCAACATCTCTTATACCGTCAACTTTCATGTTTGGAAGATTTGCTTCATGTTTTTTTGCAATACATGGCATTATAGAAACAACTTTTATCTTTTCTTTATTAATACCAATCTTTTTTGAATAATAATGTTTGATTAAAGCTCCTTGCATTTGTTGAGGAGATTTACAACTTGAAAGATTAGGAAGAAATTCTGGATAGTATGTTTCAATATAACGAATCCAACCAGGTGAACAAGAAGTAAAGAGAGGAAGAACTGCATCTTTATTCTTTTTAGATTTTTCTATTCTTTCTAATAATTCTGTTCCCTCTTCTAAAACAGTTACATCAGCAGCAAAGTTAGTATCAGTTATATCATCAAATCCTAATAATCTAAGTGCTTGATATATTTTTCTTTCAACATTAGTGCCAATTTCAAAACCAAATTCTTCACCAAGAGCAACTCTGACTGCTGGTGCTATTTGAGCAACAGTATAGTATTCTTTATCTTCTAAAAGATCTAATACTTTAGCAGTATCATCGTGTTCTTGGAGTGCTCCAACTGGACAAGATTGAATACATTTACCACAATATATACAACCTGTATCATCCATGTTGTGATTAGAAGCAGGACCAACATATGTTTCAAATCCACGATTATTAAAATTTAAGATTTCAAGACCTGTATAATGTTTACAAGCAGATATACATCTTCCACAGTTTAAACACTTAAAACTATTTATTACTATTGAATCAGTGATATTAAGAATTTGTTCTTTACGTTTATAAGTATTATCTTCGCCCATATCATTAGCGATATTATATTTTCTTAACAAATCTAAAAATTCGCAATTTCTTTCTCGACTACAACGCCAACATTCAAAGTGATGGTTAGCTGCTAGTAATTGTAAATTATTAATAACAGCATTCTTAATTCTTTTAGAATTAGTTTTAACAACCATTCCTTCTCTAACTTTAACAGTACAAGAGTTTTGCAGAGCATGAACTCCATTAACTTCAACAACACAAATTCTACAAGCGGAGGTTTCGTTGATATCCTTTAAAAAGCATAGTCTGGGTATATCGATATTTGCTTGCCTAGCTGCTTCCATAATTGTCATATCACTAGGGACTTTAATAGGGGTATCATTGATTATAATATTTACTTCTTTCATATTATCCTCCTAAGCTGTTATGATGGCATGAGTTGGGCATGAAAGCGCGCAAGCACCACATTTAATACAAACATCAGTATTAATTTCGTGTTTTTCCTTAACTTTCCCAGTAATAGCCTCAACAGGACAATTACGTGCACATTTCCCACAACCTATGCAATCATCATTAATATAGTATTTAATTAAAGCTCTACAAACACCAGCAGGACATTTTTTATCAACTACATGAGCTATATATTCATCTTTAAAATGTTCAAGTGTAGATAAAACTGGATTTGGAGCGCTTTGACCTAATCCACAAAGAGCAGAGTCTTTGATTGAATGAGCAAGACTTGTTAGTGTATCAACATCTTTTAAAGTTCCTTCCCCTCTAGTAATCTTTTCTAAGATTTCTAGCATGCGCTTAGTTCCTTCTCGACATGGTGTACATTTACCACAAGATTCATCAACTGTGAATTCTAAATAGAAACGAGCAACGTCTACCATACAGTTATCTTCATCCATAACAATCATTCCACCAGAACCCATCATAGATCCAAGATTTACTAAAGTATCATAGTCAATTGGAACATCGAGATGTTTTTCTGTCAAACATCCACCACTTGGACCACCAGTTTGCACTGCTTTAAATTTCTTATTGTTAGGAATTCCACCACCGATATTAAAGATAACTTCTCTTAGTTTCGTTCCCATTGGAATTTCTACCAAACCTGTGTTATTAATCTTGCCACCTAAAGCAAACACTTTAGTACCTTTAGATTTTTCAGTTCCAATAGATGCAAACCATTCTGCACCTTTCCTAATGATTCTTGGGATATTAGATAATGTTTCTACATTATTAATTACAGTTGGTTTATTCCACAAGCCAGCTTCAGCAGGATATGGAGGTTTATTTCTTGGCATTCCTCTTTCGCCTTCAATAGAAGCGATCAAAGCAGTTTCTTCACCACAAACAAATGCACCTGCTCCTAAACGTACTTCAAGGTTGAAAGTAAAACCACTACCAAAGATGTTTTCACCAAGTAATTCATATTCATATGCTTGTTTAATTGCATTATTAATTCTTTCAACTGCAAGTGGATATTCAGCACGCACATAGATGTAACCTTGAGAAGCATCGATTGCATATCCACCAATAATCATTGCTTCAATAACTGAGTGTGGGTCACCCTCTAAAATAGCACGATCCATGAATGCACCTGGATCACCTTCATCTGCATTACAAATAATGTATTTAATATCACTC
Organism: Haloplasmataceae bacterium; assembly: GCA_036562215.1. Classification (GTDB taxonomy): domain Bacteria; phylum Bacillota_I; class Bacilli_A; order Haloplasmatales; family Haloplasmataceae; genus CALFRW01. Next base: position 9,926 of record DATCKO010000137.1, read on the forward strand.
TTATTGTTATAAGCGAATTTCCATTTTAAACCAGTTGGAAATCCTCCTCCACCACGTCCACGAAGACCTGATTTTATTAGTTCGTCAATAACTTCTTCAGGAGTCATTTCCATTAGAGCCTTATATAGACCAAAATAGCCATTACGAGCAATGTATTCTTTTATGTTGTTTGGATTAATAATTCCAGTATTTTTTAATACTCTTCGTTCTTGTTTGATATGAAAGTTTGCTTCTTGATATTCGATTATCTTTTGTTCTTCTTCAGGAGTTATATCACTTAAAGTAAGGTGTGTTACAACCTTCCCTTTCATTAAGTGCTTTTGGCAAATTTCATCAACATCATCAATAGTTAGTGATGAATAAACCACACAATCTGGATATACAATTACAACTGGTCCTCGATCACAAAAACCAAAGCAAACGTTGGAAAATAGACTAACATTTCTTTCTAGACCGTATTCTTTTATCTTTTTAGTAAATTCTTCTTTAATATTAGAAGAACCTAAACATTGACAGGTATTACCTTCACATATAACTACTTGAAATCTAATCATTCTGAAGCACCTGCCTTTTTATGCTTTACTAATAATAAATCCTCTACAACAAATCCTTTCATCACGTGACGATTGATTATTTTTTCTGCATCTTCAGGTTTAACTTTACAATAAGTAGTTCTTGTACCCTTAGAGTTATATATTTCTACAATTGGTTCTAAAGCGCATTCGCCAATGCACCCTACTTCTTCAATTTCTACATTTTTTAATCCGCTCAAATTAACTTCATGAATTAAAGCATCATAAACTTCCCTAGCACCAGCAGTTAACCCGCAAGTAGCCATACCAACAATAATTCTAAAGTGATTTTTTTTCTTGCGAAGATTTTCTTTAAAATTATTTTCAGCTCTTATTTTTTCTAAATCCTCTAACGTAATCAAATAAAACACCTCCATCCCATAATTAGTTACTTTCTTCTTTTATCAATTCCTCAATGACACTACGTATACCTTTAGATGTAGCTTTACCATATACTTTCCCATCAATAGTTAATACTGGTGCTAATCCGCATGCACCAATACATCTGGCTGCAGCTAAAGTAAATTTCCCATCAGGAGTCGTTTCACCTGGTTGAATTTTTAGAGCGCTACATAAAGTGTCAATGATCTCTTGTGATTTTCTCACATAGCAAGCTGTTCCCATACAAACATTAATAATGTGTTTGCCTTTAGGTTCAAGCGAAAAATGGGAGTAAAAAGTTACTACTCCATTGATTTTAGAAACTGATTCATCCAATTCTTCTGCAATAATCTTTTGAACAGGAATAGGGATGCATCCAAATATTCTTTGAGCATCATGTAAAGTTGGCATTAATGGCCCTGGCTTTTTCTTATGCTCAGAGATTTTTTCTTTTAGTTCTTGAATTTGTTCTTCGGTAATAAGATAATTCATAGCATACAAATCTCCTTCTTATATTTTTTATGTATATCTTTCATTTAGGGAGTTAGCATGAATAAAAATTGCTAGTACCTAAATTGTGATAACCTAACGTAAATAATATAATATTAATTTTGTTTTAAAATTATATATTGAGATATAAATTATTAAATTGCTAGAATTAATTTAATAAAAAAGTTAAAAAATCAAATTTAGATGAATAAGATTTTTGAAAAGTCTTTTAATACATATTGTTTATCTACTTTAATTATAAATGATTTTCAAATTATTTAAATCTGAAAACGTATTCTAATATTAAAAACATACCCAATATATATAATAAGGAAAGAGTTTTAAAAAAATAGATGATAGATTTACTTTAAAAGGAATCAAATTATTAAGATTAGAATTTGAGGTAGTGTAAAGTTTTAGTGGGTAAATATAGATATATTAGTTAGATAACTATATTTAAGCGGTTTTGAATTTTGAAGAAATTTATTAACTATATAACCATTTCGGTGAAGTTAGTTTATGAATAAAATCTTTCACTTTTGTGTTATTAGATTCCTTAATGGCTAACTCTATATTGAAATCATAAAACTTCTTATACATCTTATTTGTTGCTATACTTCTGACTTTCTTAATTTCTTGAATTGGTTTTTTCCATTCAAGTATATCTTGAATTGTTAACTCATGAAGATTAGCGCGCATTACTAGTAGTTGAATTAAGTTTTCCAAAGTAGTTCTTTTAAAGCCTTTTGGTCTAGATGTTAGTCTAGATGCAAGTACATGAGATACATGACCTTCCATACTACAAGATGTTTTATATTTTGGATGTAGTTGATTTTTAATATATTTAAAGTTATTACAAATATATCTTACATGAGAATTAAATATAATAGGATTTAGTTTATGATCAGGGTTATTTTCATAGAAGTATCTAGCTATAATTTTGAACTGGTTTTCATCTAATGTTTTTAAGTTACTAAAGAAGAAATTAATCATATCTTTATTACCTGAAAAGATGGAAGTTAATCTTTTTCTTAGATGAAACTTGTCTAGGACTTGAATGATTCTAATATTATATTCTCTAAAGCAATTTCTAAGGTTGGAGGCGAAACTGTTAATCCATTTAGCCCCATCACCACTAACAAAGATATATTTGATTTCATTTGCTTTAAAGCGTTTAAGGATATAATCATAGATTCTATCAGCAAAAAGGCTTGTATCAGCATTTAGGCCACTAAAATAGTGTTTATTTTCAAGTTCTTTTCGTTTTGAAGCTAAAGTTTTAGAAGAATGTCCTGTATGAAGTAAAGCAAGATTAGCGATTATATTTTTACTGCGCTTACTATTTGCTTGCTTTTCTTGTAAATTACAATGAGCTTCATCCAGTTCAATATAAATTGTTTCTTTAGATTCATTATATTTTTCAATGATTTCATCGATTCTAGGCAAGTCTTGATCAACTATTTTATAGTTATGTAAAATGTTTGAAACAGTTTGACGAGATACTTCTGTATCAATTAGAGCCTTTCTAGCGGCATAAGAAGAATTGACTTCAGTAGCCACTTTAGTTAATTCAATTATTGCATCAATAGAAAGCCTTGAGTATTTGTGTATGCCTAATAAATTATCTACATAAAAGAAGTTATCAGTACCTTGTGATTTATCAAGTGCAATATAATAACGTCTTTTAAAAGTTATAACACCAACAGAAGTAAGAAGGGTACGTTCTTTAAATCCATGATTTTTATGAGTTCGTTTCCAAAGTTTACTTTTAAAATATTTGTTATCGATTGTTTCTAAACATTCAATAATTGATTGTCTAGTAAGCTCTTTAGAATATTCTTTAAATCTGAAAACAACATCACTAAAAGAAAAATTATGAAAATTACTATTTAAAACTGTATTAGAATTTGGTATAATATTCATGGGTGGGTCTCCTATCTATTTTATGTTTTGTCGCTTAAATTATAGCGAAGACTCACCTAATTGTAAAGATGAATATTATTAACTAATACAGATATGGTGATTTTAACCATATTTTTTGTTTTTATACTTTACCCACAACAAGTTGACACTATCTTTGCAGGAATTTTATTTGACAAATTTAAGAAAAGTGGTATAATATATTATGCAGATTTTTATGCACCCATAGCTCAGCTGGTAGAGCAATTGACTCTTAATCAATGGGTCTGGGGTTCGAGTCCCCATGGGTGTACCATTGTTGATTATTTTAGAACAGGTTTGATAAATACTTTATCAAACCTTTTTTAATTCCATAGTGCTTGAATCTCGCCATTGCATATTCAAT
>DATCKO010000020.1:0-13063 GCA_036562215.1 Haloplasmataceae bacterium
TATAAAATATATTACTATAATTATAACAAATAAAAAAAATAAAAGTAAGATTAACATTACTTTTATTTATTGTGAGAAAAATCAATCATATCCGTTATCTCCAAATCCTTTTTTAATAGTGGATGATAAAAAGATAGATAATGACAATGAAGATGTAATCTACTAGCTTCCTTACCTTGATAAAGTAGATCACCAATAATAGGATGATTTATATACTGTAAATGAACGCGGATCTGATGTGTTCTTCCGGTAAATAAGGTACATTCAACTAAAGTTTTATCAATAAAAACCTTTAAAACTTTTACAAAGGTTTTAGCCTTTTTGCCTAATGGATTAATAACTCTCTTTATACTCTTCTCATTTTCTCGCATAATGTTAGCTTCAATATATAAATCTTCATTCAATGTACCTTCTACTAACGCTTGATACTTTTTTGTTATTTTAACATGATTACTAAATAAATGGTGGATATAGCGATTCTTAGCGATCATCACTAATCCACTAGTTTCTTTATCGAGTCGAGTAATTACATGAATATTAGATATTATATTATGACATGTAAAAAAATACTTCACACGATTAGCTAAGGTATCATGATTATTTAACCTTGAAGGAATAGTTTCTAAATGAACTGGCTTAGAAACTATTAGTAAATAATCATCTTCATAGATTATATTAATTGGTTCTTTACTTGCTTCAAAATGATTGGAGATTTCTTCTTTAGGATGTATTACTTCTAATAAATCATTTACATATAACATATCGTCTAAGCGTTTTTCTTTACCATTGACCATAATTTTTCCACCCTTATTTTTTAGAGCGGACAGTAATTTTTGTGAATATAATTGTTTTATTAAGTAATCTTTAATACTTATTTCTTTTTCATCTATAATATAAGTAAAAATCATCTCACACCTACAAAAATGCTTTTTGTACACGACGCCAGAAATCATTATTATTATAATGACGAAAGCGTACTACTTGATCTGATAATTCAAATTTAATGTAATCATACCTATCGATATTACGATGCATATGATCAATAGTTAAAATAACTTCTCGAAAATCAGTAGCTTTTAAAGTTATTGTATGTTCTTTAGGAAAAATCATTGGTGAGATAATAGTCCGATACACATTACTATTAATAGAGGCTATTTCCGTTAGTTGAAAAGCTTTAATTTTCGGATGTATTAAAGCACCACCAAGTGATTTATTAAAAGCTGAACTTCCAGTTGGTGTACTAATACAAAGACCTGTTCCTTGAAAGGACTCAAAATAGTGATCATTTATATAAACATCAATGTGTTGAGTATGATAAGGATTTATTAATGTAAACTCATTTAAAGCATTATACAACACACAACCATTATTATTACATACAGATGCTTTTAGGAGAGGAAATGAGACATCTACAAATTCACCTTGGGCAATTTTGTTGATAAATGAATCAAGTTCATCATGAGTAAAATCAGTATAAAATCCTAACTTCCCTGTATGAACACCCACAAAAACAACCTCATTAATGCTATTCATGTATTGATGAACTGCTTTAAGCATTGTGCCATCACCACCCACAGTAATGACCATTTGAGGTTGTATATGATCATAAATCATATCCAAAGCTTGTAATTTGGTATTTAATTCTTTTGCGACATGCTTTGAAAAATGATCATCTTTTACCACAAGTGTATATTTCATACTCTCCTCCATTATAGATCATCATCATAATTTGTTATTTGATCTAAACGTCTTAAGATAAATTGTTGCTGAGCTTCACGAATTTCATTACGAATTTGTGATATTTGCTCATCTAAACTAGCTGCAGCTAAAGCTGCCTTAATTAATTTTTCTTTAATCTCAGCTGGAATTTCATCTTGATATTTATAATTAAGAGAATGCTCAACAGTTGCCCAAACATTCATGGACATCGTTCTAATTTGAACTTCGAATAAAACCTTTTTTGTTCCTTCAATTGTTTCTAGATTATAATATCCATGCAAATGATATGAACGATAACCACTTTCTTTTGGATATGTGACATAATCCCTTTCATAAAAAATTTCCATATCACTTCTTTTTTTTAGCAATGCGACTACAGAGTATATATCTTCCACAAACTGACAAGTAATCCTTACTCCAGCAATATCATGCATTTTTTCGCCGATTTCCTCTAATTTTAATGACATTCTTTTAGATTTATCTAGAATACTATTAATCGTTTTAACACGTACTCGTACTGATTCAATTGGTGAGTGTATATTTTTTTTCCAATATTGAGCTCTAATTCCTTCTAATTTTAGTTTTAATTCCTGAACTGTTAATTCATATGGTTGTAAAAAATCATCCCAATTATGTATAAAAACCATAGTTACCCGACAAAAGCGGATTCACCTCACTCCAAATGTAGATTTTATCCTACTACCATTATTTTACCATAAAACATTGATTTAACAAAAAATTTTTTTTAAAATAGTATTATATAATTAAAGGAGTAAATTATGTCTGAATTTAAAGAAATTGAGTTTAAGAACGTATTAACTGAAGAAGAATATGAAAAGTTAGTAAAATATTTTAAGTTAACAGATCAAGATTGTTTTGAGCAACTTAATATATACTTTGACACCAAGGACTTAGAATTACATAAAAAGAAAATAGCTCTTAGGACAAGAATTAAAAATGATGCAATAGAACTAACACTAAAGCAAAAAACATCAACTTGCATGCTCGAAACGACTGACCTTATCACCTTTTCTGATCTAGATATTCTATTACTTAATCACACCCTTCCTAAAGGTGAAGTATTAAGTAAACTAGAGACACTTAATATATATGAATCTTTATATGAAATAGCGAGATTAAAGACCATTCGTTACGAGTTTGAATATTTAGATAATCTTATTGCTTTAGATAAATCCCTTTATTATGGTTTTGTGGATTATGAAATAGAATTAGAAACTAAGGATTATGATTATGGTAAAAGTGTGTTTTTGAAGTTATTAAGTATATTTAATATTACTAGGAATAAACCAAAAAATAAGATTGAAAGAGCCTTCCAATATAAAAAAAGCTCTGATAAATCAGAGACTTAAAATGTAATTTCTAGAGCATCTTTTAAAGCATCTAAATATTTACAAGGTTTATGTTCATTTGCACAAATTTCTCCATCACACATTAATTTATCACGAACTTCTCTAGGTAGGAAAGTTCTAATTTCTTCATCATTATAACCTACTTGTAAACGTTTATCATCTATAATAATTGGTCTACGTAATATACTAGGGTTTTCAATTATAAAATTAAGTAAATCATGCATTTTCATACTATTTATGTCAATTTTGCTTTCCAAGATAATTTTTGAACGAGTGGAAATAATATCATCAAAACCATTTTCAGTTTTACTTAAAATCTTTATAATATCCGCTTTCGTTAATTTAGTATTAAAGATGTTTACTTCTTCATATGGTAAATTATGTTCTTCAAACCATTTTTTAGCTTTACGACATGAAGAACAACTAGGTGTTGTAAATATTGTAATCATTTAGTCCCAACCTCCCATCACTCATAAACTTAACTAAATTATATCATAAATAGCGACATAATTCTACATTACTAAACACTTTTATCATATTATTAAACTTATAGTGTGAGTAACTAACTCACACTATTTACTTTGTCCTTTATTATATCTATATTACTGTAGGAATTAGTAAAAGGATTAGGTAATTCTATAACCTAATCCTAAAATCAAATCTTTATCAGATTGTTGGAAATATCCATTTATCACAGTATTTAATAAGGACCATTTATTATTGCTTGTAATATAACCATAAGAATAGACATGCTATAAGTATAAAGATAAGTCCAACATTTACCAGAAATAGAAATGGTAATTTTTTTTCTTGCTTAGATACCTTATAATCATAGAATGTTTTATATTTAACATTGCTTAAATCTTTACGAAATACATCAACAAGTTTTTTAAATCCATAGGAAAGCATATCAAAAGTACCACTATTGCTTGAAAATAATAATAATCCAAATCCAAAAATAATAATACCAACTGAAAAGAAAGCATCAGTTATTATGTGAAAGATGGTTTTTAAATCATCTTGAGCAAAAATATTTTTGGATAGTAGTATTATTATTACAAATATTAATCCTACCCCAGTAGTTATAAGGTAACTAGTTTTCCTTTTCATATAATCACTTATTCAACATGATAAACATGTTCTATTTCTTTTAGATATTTTTCAAATTCTTTTGAGTTACAAAGAATAAAATGTCCAGGAGTAATTTCTCGCATTTGTGGTTCTTCTTCACTATAATCATGATCTTTTAATGGATTATAAGTAATTCTTTTACGTTTTTTCTCAAAATATGGGTCTGGTAACGGAATAGCTGAAAGTAATGATTTCGTATATGGATGAAGTGGATGTTTAAAGAGTTCATCAGTAGGAGCTAATTCCACAATTTTTCCATAGTACATTACCGCAATCCGGTCTGAGAAATATTTAACAACTGCTAAGTCGTGAGCAATAAAGATGGTTGTTAAGCCCATTTTTTCACTTAAGTCATTAAGTAAGTTAATAATTTGAGCTTGAATAGATACGTCTAGAGCTGATATTGGTTCATCAGCAATTATTAACTCTGGATTTAGAATTAGAGCACGAGCCACCCCTATTCTTTGTCTTTGTCCACCTGAAAATTCATGAGGATAACGAGTAGCATGCTCAGGTACTAATCCAACAAGATCAAGAATTTTATAGACTTGTTCATTAATATATTTTTTATCTTTAATACCACGAATTATTAAGCCTTCAGCAATAATATCTCGTACAGTCATTCTTGGATCCAATGATGCTATTGGATCTTGGAAGATCATTTGAATTTTATTCATAAAACGAGCTTTTTTAGCAATCTTTAACTGTTCTTTATATTCCTTGTTTAACTTAGCCAACGCTTTTGGATCTTTTTCTTGCTCTAATAAAGGAAGATATTTATCATCAACTTTTTTCATTTCAGCAAGAGCAAACTCTCGGTTGATATTCTTATGATCATAGATAGCTGATGAAATTAATTCATTATTTTCCTTAATAATTGCTTGTAATCTTTCTTTACTTTGGAATATTGAATTATTCAATTTAGCTTTAGCTTCTTCTACATTAGCTCCTTGAGCAATACTATCTTGATATTCTTGCTTATATTTTTTTACTTCATTTCGATAAGCTTTCTTAGCATCTTTAATAGCTTGTTTATATCTTCTAGTTCCTGCAGCTATACGTGTACCATCAAAATATACTGAACCACCTGTAATATCATATAGTCTGATTATGGAACGGCCTGTAGTTGTTTTTCCACAACCAGATTCACCAACTAAACCAAAAACTTCACCTTTATAAACTTCAAAACTAACATTATCAACTGCTTTTAGGTACTTACGACCTAATTTAAAATATTGTTCAAGATTCTCCACTTTTAAAAGTACTTTTTGATCACTATTTTTCATCTTTACTCATCCTATCTTTTATTCGTTGAATTCGTTTTTGAATAACTTCTGGTAACTCTACCTTAGGGGCATTTGGATGTAACAACCAAGTTGCCGCATAATGAGTTTCAGTAATTTCAAAAAGTGGAGGTTGAAGTTCATAATCAATTTCCAAAGCATATTTATTACGTTCTGCAAATGCATCACCTTTTGGAGGGTAAATCATGTTAGGTGGAGTACCTGGAATAGATTCTAGTCGTTCTTTTGTTTCTAAATCTGGCATACTACCTAGAAGAGCCCAGGTATATGGATGTCGTGGGTCATAGAATACTTCATCTGCAGTTCCAATTTCCACGATCTTACCAGCATACATAACAGCAACACGATCAGCCATATTTGCCACAACACCTAGGTTGTGAGTTATGAAAATTACAGATAAATCTCGTTCATCTTTCAGTTTTTTAATTAATTCTAGAATTTGTGCTTGAATTGTAACATCAAGTGCAGTTGTAGGTTCATCACAAATTAGAATATCTGGATTAGCTGATAAAGCAATCGCAATAACAATTCTTTGTCTCATACCACCAGAAAACTCAAATGGATACTGATGATATCTAATATGAGGTTCTGGAATTCCAACTTCTTCCATTAATTTAATGGCTTTAGCTTTTGCCATTTTTGGAGTTAACTTACTAACAATTTTGGAAGCTTCTTCTTTAAGGTAATCAATTAATAGTAAAACTTCCTCATGTTTATTAAAATCTTTAGCAGTATTTAAATCATTTTCTTCCGTATTAACTAAATTAGTTACAACTTTAACAATATTTTGGAACGCAACATCCAAATCAACTAATCTTGGAGGAACTAATTTCCAATCTGGTTTTTTTCCAGCAGCTATTAATTTATTATATTTCTTTTCTTCACGATTATAACGTTTTTGCTGTTTAGGGTTATTATGAATACCATCATAATAAGTCTTTATAAAGGACTTAATAGAAGATGCGAAAGTATACTCAGTACTATTTTTTCTAGTAACTAAGCGATTAATCGCTAGTTTTACTAAAATAGATAATTCTTTTGCTTTTTTACTAATTTCTCCTTTATCACGATTCTCTTGTTTTAGTAAATCAAGGAATTCATGACCAACTTTTACAACTTCTTTTTTAAGAGCAATTGATTTTTTATGAGCATTATCCATACCTAATTCGGCAATTTTATAAAACTCATTTAAAAAGTTTTTCTCAAAAAATTCAATAGTCATTTTACTAAGGTCTTCAACGCTCATAGAATAAATATCATATTGTGGATTTTGCATTACAAAATAACCTAAAGAAAAGAAATCTGGTTTAACCTTTTCTAATGTAGTTGTGATTACTTTAGCTAATTTATTCAAGGTTTCTACTATTTTATCTAGATTTACTTTCCTACCAATCATTTTTAATTGGTCAATTTCATTAATTAATTGCTCAAGTTCATTATTCTTTACTAAAACAAATGGATGTAAGCTTCCTTCTATTTCTTTTTTAATGGTCTTTAAGATTTTTTTGTAATCGATTTTTTGCTTTTTAGAAATCAAGAATAATGTATTTTCAACAGTAAACTGAAGACCAACTAATTTAGAATGAGCTTCATTATAATCTCTTTCCAACTTAGTACTATATAGACAAATTTTCTTAAATGTACTAATATTTGACTTAATTTCTTCTTTAGTTACTATATCTGTCTCATTCAAAGCCTCAATGCAATTTTTTTCTAAAATTGATAATTTATGATTAAAATTACGACGTGCATTTTTTCTACTACCTTTTGCCTTCAAAAGCATAGCTTCAGTTAATTGTCTACCAATCCGCATTATAGGATTTAAACTAGAAAGCGGGTCTTGGAAAATCATCGCAATTTTATCGCCTCTAATTTTATGAAAATCATCTTCAGAGATCTTTAATAGGTCCTGACCATCATATAAAATTTCTCCACCTTCAATAATTGCATTACCAGCTAATATACCTATAATAGCTTTACTAGTTACTGACTTTCCTGAACCAGATTCGCCGACTATTGCTAATACTTCTCCCTTATATAGGTCAAATGAAATATCGCGTACAGCTTTTAAAATTCCACCATAGGTACGAAAAGATATTTGTAAATTTTTAACTTCTAATTTTTTCATAATTAATCCTCCGTTCCTCTCAGCGATGGATTAAAGGCATCACGTAAACCATTACCGAATAGATTAAAGCATAACATTAATAAACTTATAAATATCGAAGGGAATAAAATCATATATGGATAAGATTGTAAATATGGTTGAGCTTTAGCTAGTAATGTTCCAACACTAGTTAAATTACCAGTAGTTAAATCAATTATTCCTAAATAACTTAAAGTCGTTTCTGAGAAGATTGTTGATGGAATAACAAGTACAGAACCAGTTATTAATGTTCCAAGAGCATTAGGGAAAATATGTTTAAACATAATCCGTGAGTCTTTAGCTCCAAGTGTTCGAGCAGCTAAAACATATTCCTGATTCTTAAAACGATAAAACTGCATACGTGTTCGGGATGCCATTCCAATCCATCCTGTTGCAAAAAAGGATAGGAATAGTATCAATAAATGGGAAATACCTTCCATATGGTACTTAAGGATGGTTATTACTACCATAAATGGAATAGAACCTAAAATATCAGAAACTCGTTCCATAGTTAGGTCAACTTTTCCGCCATAATAACCTTCAATTGAACCATAGATTGCACCAACAAAGAGGTTAACTGAGGAAACAATAATAGCTAAAATGAAACTAAAACGAGCACCACTTGCTAAACAAGTAAATATGTCTTGTCCATATGATGTAGTACCAAAGATAAAACTAGGTTCGGTTATTCCATCCTTGGCAATTTCGGCATGATAGTATTTATAGTATTCATAATAATCAACCCGAATTTCCCAACTTGCTCCTTTACGAAAAGCATAATCATACAGTGGTGTATCTCCCTCTATACGCATTTTACTTGTATAATTGTCATTTCCAGTATAAGGTTTATAAACCGGCTTTAAATTGCCATCTTTATCAAGAACAATTTTTGTTTTACTACCTTCTTTTTTAGTTTCATACCAGAAATTACCATCATTATTGTCTTGTTGGGCTTGTGGGCGCTTATCGAGGTCAACAATTGGGTAAATTATTTGAACACCTTTTCTATCTTGATAATCTTGAATTTTTTGATAATCTTCTGGGGTTACAATCATATATATTACACCCACAGAATTAATTGTATTATAACGAAGTTTATATTTTACTTCTTCTTTATTTGTTAAGATATTTTTTTCTTTAATAGTCTCATATTGACCTTTATAAATAACATTTCTTCCCGTTTCTATTTCAATACCTCTTAAGTAATTAAAAGAAAGTTCATTAGCAATTTTTTCACGATATCCATCCCAAAAAGGTATTCCTAATTTTACAAATAAATTATTGCGTGGTGTAGCATATGCATAATAAGAATCTTTATAAGCAACAGTATATTTAGAAAAAATAGGCGCAAATATCGCAAACAAAAATAATATGCAAATAATAATTGCAGCAACAATTGATGCTTTATTACGTTTAAAACGGATAAAAGCATCTTTTAAATAACTTATTGGTTTAGTATCAAGTTTCTTCTCATGAAATTTATCATCTAATGTATGGAAGACAAATTTCTCTTTTGAAATTTTATATTCACTAGCTTTCATCTTACTTAGCCCCCATTCTTATTCTTGGGTCAATAAATCCATAACTAATGTCAACAACTATACCTGCTACTAGAGAGACTAAAGTATAGAATGCTGATAGTAACATAAAGAAATCATAATCCTGAGCATTAATTGCACTTAGATATAAACCTCCAACACCAGGAATTTGGAAAATTCCTTCTATGATTAAAGAACCGCTTAAAACATAAATAAACTCAGCAATTATTGTAGGAAAGATTGGTACCATCGAGTTACGTAGAGCATGTCTTACAGTTGCTTGACCTCTAGTTAATCCCTTTGTTCTAGCTAGTAACATAAATTCACTAGTTAATACTTCAGTTAACTCTGCTCTGGTATATCTAGTATATCCAGCTATAGAGCCAAAAGATAAACTAATAACTGCAGGTAACATGGATCTAAACATACTCATCGTAAAATAGTCATATCCAGCATTCATCTTAATAGGAAAGAGGTTGAGTTTGTAACACAAAATATATTGAACTAGAAAAGCATATACAAAACTTGGAACAGAAATAAAAATAATTACACCTGTACTAATAACATGGTCTTGCCATTTATTTTTCTTAAGTGCTGCTAAAATTCCTAAACCAACACCGATAGGTACGGCAATAATAGTTGAATATAAGTTAATTAAAACTGTAGGAGGCAATTTTGTAACAAAAATATCCCAAACAGGTTTTTCACGATACAGATTTACACCAACACCAAAATCGCCATCCACGAATATTCTTCTCAAATAGTGATAAAATTGTGTCGGAATTGGATCAAAATAACCTCTAGCTTTTAACTGATTATAGATAATATCATAATCTTTACCAAATTGTATATCAATATTTACTGGTAGAAGCTTAATCAACACAAAACACATTGTAAAAATAATCAAAAAGGTCATTATCATAAGTCCAATTCGCTTTAATACATATTTCAACATATACATAATTGATATCTCCTCATCTCTATAAACAAGGTATGGGACAATCATTTATAACTGTCCCACACCTAGAATAATGTTTAAACTGACTTATTATTAAAGATTATCCTTTGTAATTGATTTCTCCACCTAAATAGTCGATTAGTGTGTTCCACTCTTCTACAGTACGGTTATATGTCATGTAACGAATACCACCATAGCCCATAAATGTATTGTAATCATAAGTGATGTATTCAACTTTATAAGATAGTAGACTAGCTGAATAGTTATTATATAATGGTACTGTATAGTAAACTCCTAAAATCTCTTTTTCAAGTGCAGCGATTAATAATAATCTCTTTTCTTCAGGAATTGAACCTCTACCCCAATTATATTTAGCATCTGATAGACCATTTAAGCAATTATACCATTCGAGTAGTGATAATGTATCTTCAACATCAGTTCCATCTGGACCAACGCCAGGCATTTTGAAAGTTAGCATATGTGAATTTGTATCCCAAGCTCTTGAGTACATATAACCTGGACTTAGATAAGCAAGTAAGAAGTATCCTGGGTCCCAAGCGGCACCTGTCCAACCACCCATACAAACATCATATGCACCATCGCGGAAGTCATTAGCCCATTTTTCTCCTTTTTCAATTTGCTCAAAACGAAGTCTACCTTCTAGTGGAGTTGTTTTTACCATTTCTATCCAGGCTTCTTGAAGGAAATTAAATCTTCTCTTAACAGTTTCATTAAGAGTACCTGTACCCATGGTTAATACAACAACATCAGTATCAGAAATTTCTCCTTCAGCTTTTGCTTTATTATATGCTGTAGTAACAAGTTCACGAGCTTTAGCTAAATCGTAACCTGTAATAGCATTTTCTGCATCTGTTAAACTAGGATATTCTTCCCAATTTACATTATAGATTTCACATAGAACTTTACGTGCAACATCTTCGTTACGATATACTTTACCATTAGCAACATCATAATAATGCATTGAGTTGAATAAACCAAAACCAGGTAATGAACTAGTAGTTGTTTGTTGAGTAAATGCACTACGATTAATTCCTAATGATAGGGCTTGACGGAATTCAACATAACCTAATATAGTCTTATTTTCTCCTTCTTTTTGACGATTTCTAAGAGCATCTACATTTGATTGTAATTGTAATGAAGCTACGAAGTCATCTGGAGTATAGTATGCGCGGTCACTATTCTTATAATCATTAGCAACAGATACGTCGATTCCGATACTATCAAGTTCACCAGCTAGGAAACTTAGAAGTGCTGTGTTATATTCTTTTATAATATCATAGTGGATAACTTGTGTTTGATATTGACCTGGATATAAGTTAGCAGTGTAACCATACCAATTTGGATTCTTTTCTAATTGGAATTCTTTATCAAGTTGGTATTTAGTTAATTTATATGGTCCCCAACTAGCTGTAGACTCTAAACTTGTATGATAAGTTGTTCTCCATAATCCATCTTCAGTTTGAGGAGCAACTTTGTTAGCTTCCCATAAATCTCTCTTTACAAGAGGTAGATTATTCATATTGTAAGCTGCTTGATAAGTAAGATTTCCTTCTTCATCAACTAATTGTAATTGCTTATCAAGAATTAAAACTAAAGTATAGTCATCTTTAGCAAATAAACCAACATCTTCAAAATTTACTTTTGGATAAGTATATTCATAAACCATATATAAAGGAACGTACTCAGGACCTTCATTACCCCAATCTTCTGTATCAATTAGAGTTTTCCATAAATCAATAGTTTGATCAGTTATATTAATACGTCCTTTATCATCAGCTAAAGCTAATAAAGAATTGTATGCATTTTGATCTAAATAATTTTTATAACTTTCAACAGTTTTACCACCTAAGTAATCAAGTTTGTCCTTTAATGAGAATTTAATAGGTTTACCATTAGGAAGTTTATAAACACCGTCGCTACCTTTTACTAAATCATTAATTTGATATTTTATTGAATCTGTATCTTCACCATTACATACATTATCAAGATTTTGACCTTGTTTTACATAGTTTTCAGCATTGTGGATGATAGTAGCACCAACATAGTAACTGTCAGCACGATAATGTTGTGCTAGTGGATCTAATTGCTCTTTCATTGTATAAACAAAGTCTTGAGCTTTAATAGGTGTACCATCGTCCCATTTTAAATCATTACGAAGTGTAATTTCATATGCACGGTATTTTGTATTCTCAGGAATACCCCATTTTTCAATTTTTGCATATGTACTAGACACATCTTTTAGACTTGTTGCAGCTGAATATTCCACTTCAAATTGACCAGGAACAATTTCGCCATTTTCATCGAACTTAAAGTCAAATTCAAAGAAATCACTTTGAATGTAGTTCATAATTAGTGTGTCATTATTATCTTGGTATGTTAATGCATTCCAATTTGATGGCGTTACTGTAGTATACGCGTTGTAAACGTATTTAATTTGATCTGGTAGTGGAGTATCGCCAGTATCTTGTGTAGTGCCTGTAGGTTCAGTTGTTTTTTTACCGCCAAATAGATTGTCAAAACATCCAACAGCGGTTGTTAAAAATAAACCAACTAAAAGAGCACTAAATAAAACTCTAATAGATTTTTTGAATATCATAAATCTACACCCATCCTTTCATTTTATTAATAAATTATATCATCTTTTCAGTAGAATGCAACACTTTTTCATGTTTTTTTTATAGATTTTTTAAAAAAATGAGAAATTTAAGCGCTTACATTATTTTTATTATTATTTTTAAAAATTGAAATGATAAATAATGCTTTTTTTACTTTCTTATTTTATTCCTTATTCTGTTACCTATACGGGAGTTTGACAGTTGGATAATTAAGGAAAACTCTACAGCCCTTTTAAATAGGGCTTTTTTTATTAAAAAAAT
>DATCKO010000147.1:0-23413 GCA_036562215.1 Haloplasmataceae bacterium
GAACAACTGCTACCCAATCCTCAGGAGCTCCTTTACCAGAACCCATACGGACTTCTAATGGTTTCTTTGTCTTAGCTAAATGAGGGAAAATTCGTATCCACACTTTACCATCACGTTTCATGAAACGAGTCATAGCTACACGCGCAGCTTCTATTTGACGGCTTGAAACCCAAGCACCAGTTGCTGCTTGTAAACCAAATTCACCAAATGCGACAGTTGTACCTGAAGTTGCTTTTCCTTCATATTTAATTCTATGAGGACGACGGTATTTAGTACGTTTTGGCATTAACATGATTATTTTCCCTCCTTCTTATTATTATAAGGTTTTCTAGAACGTGGCTTATGGCCATCTTTATCTTTACGATTATCATTTTTGTTAAATTTTGGTTTTTCTGTATTTTCAGTATTCTTTTCTGGTAATATTTCTCCCTTATATATCCAAACTTTAACTCCTAATTTACCATACGTTGTCATTGCTTCTGCCCATGCATAATCAATATCAGCACGCAATGTATGTAAAGGGACATTACCTTCACTATATCCTTCGGAACGAGCCATTTCTGCTCCGCCTAAACGACCAGATACTAAAGTTTTGCATCCTTTAGCTCCTGCTTTTAAAACACGAGAAATTGCACTTTTTTGTGCTCTACGGAATGATGCCCGATTTTCTAGTTGCTCAGCGATACTATTAGCGACTAATTGTGCATCAAGTTCAGGTTTCTTAATTTCTACAATACTAATAAAAACGGTTTTATTAGTTAACTTTTGTAATTCTTTTATAGCTATATCCTTAACATTACCCTCACGTCCGATAACCATTCCTGGTTTAGCGGTATGTAGGATAATTTTAATTCTATTTTTTGAACGTTCTATTTCAATTTTAGAAACTGAGGCATTTTTATAATAATCAAATAAATATTTACGAATTTTTATATCTTCAAGCAGTAAATCTGCATAATCTTTTTCAGCATACCAACGAGATTCCCAATCGCGATTGATACCTATACGTAAACCTATTGGACTAACTTTTTGACCCACTGTTCGTCCCTCCTTTTCCGTTTATTTTTCTGCCACAACAACAGTAATGTGGCTTGTTCTTTTACTAATTAATCCTGCACGTCCTTTTGCACGAGGACGGAAACGTTTTAAAATAGGACCTGCATTAACATATGCTTCTTTTACATAAAGATTTTCCGTGTTCATATTATAATTATGTTCTGCATTAGCAACAGCAGATTTTAAAACTTTCTCTATTACAGTAGTTGATCTTTTATCAGTATGTTTTAAAATCGCAAAAGCATCTCCTACTTTTTTTCCTCGAATTAAATCTATTACTAAACGAACTTTACGAGGAGCTATCCGAATTGTTTTTGCTACAGCTTTAGCTTCCATTTCTTTTTCCTCCTCTCAATTATTTTTTAGCAGCTTTTTTATCTTCTTTATCATGCCCGTAATATGTACGCGTAGGAGCGAATTCACCTAATTTATGTCCTACCATATCTTCAGTTATATACACGGGAACATGTTTACGTCCATCATGTACAGCTATTGTATGCCCAATAAATTCTGGGAAAATTGTTGAACGTCTAGACCAAGTTTGGATTACTTTCTTTTGACCAGATTCATTTAATTTAACTATCTTCTTCATTAAATGATCGTCACAAAATGGTCCTTTTTTAAGAGAACGTCCCATTAAAAGTTCCTCCTTTCGCCTCTTAAATTAACTATTTTTTATCATTTTTGCGTCTTATAATTAACTTACTTGAAGCTTTTTTACGATTGCGAGTTTTTAATCCAAGAGCAGGTTTACCCCATGGAGTCATTGGAGATGGTAATCCAATTGGTTGTCTTCCTTCTCCACCACCGTGTGGATGGTCATTAGGATTCATTACAGATCCACGTACAGTAGGTCTTTTACCTAACCAACGATTACGACCTGCTTTACCAATCCTTACTAAGTTATGAGATTCATTTCCCACTTCACCGATTGTAGCACGGCATTTACCTAAAATTTTACGGTCTTCACCAGATGGCATACGAACTAATACATAACGATCTTCACGTCCTAAAATTTGGGCAGAAGTACCTGCAGAACGAATTAATTGTCCACCTTTTCCTGGTCTTAATTCAATATTATGAATCATAGTACCTACAGGTATATTTTCAAGTGGTAAACAGTTACCAACTTTGATATCAACATTTTCACCTGAAACAATTTGCATACCTACTTGCAATCCTTTAGGTGCTATAATATATCTTTTTTCACCATCTACATAATTGATTAGGGCTATATTTGCTGAACGATTTGGATCATATTCAATAGTTGCAACACGACCCACTATATTATCTTTATTACGTTTAAAATCAATAATACGATATTTACGTTTATGACCGCCGCCTTGATGACGTACAGTAACTTTACCTTGATTATTTCGTCCAGATTTTTTTGATAATGTCGTCAACAACGATTTTTCTGGTTTAGTAGTCGTAATTTCGGCTTTAAAATCTAGTACTGACATGTTACGACGACCATTTGTTGTTGGTTTATATACTTTAATTGGCATCTAACTTTCCTCCTTTTCTCATTGTTAGATATACATCTTAACGATTACACTTCAAATAATTCAATGGAATTACCAGCTACTAATTTAACAATAGCTTTTTTATACCCTGGTCTATATCCAACGTATCTTCCTACACGACGTTTTTTAGGAAGAACATTCATGATATTTACTTTTTCCACTTTGACATTAAATAATTTTTCCACAGCATATTTGACTTCAGTTTTATTAGCATTTTTATCAACTACAAAAGTATATTTATTATCTTTTGATGTTAAGTCTGAAGCTTTTTCCGTAATTATTGGGCGCTTAATAATATCTTTTGGATCTTTCATTATCCAAGCACCTCCTCAATCTTCTTAACAGCATCTTGAGTAATAAGAATTTTATTAGCGTTTAATAACTCATACACATTTATACTGTTAGCATTTAATGTTAATACTCCAGGAATATTACGAGCAGATAAGAAAACATTCATATTTTCTTCTGCTATCACAATTAATGTTTTAGTATCTATCTTAAAATTATTTAAAACATTAATCATATCTTTAGTTTTTGGAGCAGGAAAACTTAAAGAATCTAAAACGATCATATTATTTTCACGAACTTTTTGTGATAAAGCCGATTTTAAAGCTAATCTTCTAACTTTTTTATTTAATTTATAAGCATAATTTCTTGGAATCGGACCAAATACTACTCCACCTCCACGCCATTGAGGTGCACGTATTGAACCTTGTCTTGCACGACCTGTACCTTTTTGTGAGTAAGGTTTCTTACCGCCACCACTTACTTCAGCACGTGTTTTTGCTTTATGAGTACCTTGTCGTAAAGCAGCTCTTTGTTGTACAACTGCTTGATATAGTACATATTCATTTGGTTCAATTCCAAAAACAGTATCAGCTAATTGAATTTCGCCAATTTGTGTACCACTTTGATTATATAATCCAACTTTTGGCATAGTGGTCCTCCTTTCTTTAAATCAACTATTATTTTGCTGCTTTCTTAACAGCATTCTTAATAATAACTAATGATTTTTTTGCACCTGGTACATTACCTTTAATTAAGATAACATTCTTTTCTACATCAACTTTAGCAACTACTAAGTTTTGAATAGTTACTGTATCGGCACCTAAATGTCCAGCTAATTTTTTACCTTTAAATACATGAGCTGGATTGATACTACCCATTGAACCAGCACCACGATGATATCCAGAACCGTGTGCCATAGGTCCACGATGTTGATTATGGCGCTTAATCGCACCTGCATATCCTTTACCTTTTGAAGTTCCAGTCACATCAACATATTCTCCAGCTGCAAAAATGTCGACTTTAACCTCTTGACCAACTTCATAGTTCATCATTTCTGAACCACGAATTTCTTTTACGAAGCGCTTAGGTGCTGTTTGAGCCTTAGCTGCATGTCCTGTCTTTGGCTTATTAGCTAAAGCAGGTCTTAAATCTTCTAAGCCTAATTGCACAGCATCGTATCCGTCAGTCTTTTGAGTTTTCTTTTGTAGTACAATATTTGGTAGAGCTTGTACTACTGTTACAGGGATTAAAAAACCATTTTCATCAAATATTGATGTCATCCCAATTTTTCTACCTAAGATTCCTTTGGCCATGAGTTACACCTCCTAAAAAAATTATAATTTAATTTCTACATCAACACCGGATGGTAATTCTAAATGCATTAATGCATCGATTGTTTGTGGTGTTGGATCAAGAATATCAATCAAACGCTTATGTGTACGCATTTCAAATTGTTCACGAGAATCCTTATATTTGTGAACGGCACGTAAAATTGTAAATACTTGTTTCTCAGTTGGTAATGGTATCGGACCTGATACATTAGCACCTGATCTTTTTGCACTATCAACAATTTTTTTCGCTGATTGATCAATTAATCTGTGATCATACGCCTTTAAGCGAATTCTAATTTTTTGATTTGCCATTATTTTGTTCCTCCTTTCGCCTATTTCGCAATAGACTGCTCCATGGAAATTAATCCTAACAACACCTCGCCATGGCAAAGCGGCCGGGTGTGTCAGCAACCTCCCACTTCTTCGCTAGTCATAGACTAAGTTATTATACACTATTACGAAATGAAATGCAACTTCTTTTTATTATTTTTTTACTATTATCGTAAATTTTTTCCTTTTTTATGCTAATTAGAAAAAACTCACTCATTTATTAATTATACCTACTTTTAGTAAAAAAATGTATAAAATAAAAAAGATGCCAAGCATCTACTTAATATATACTATTGTAACACCATACCCACCTTTATTTTCTTGAGCAAACTCATATCCTTTTATTAAACCTTGTTTCTTATATTCTTTTAATAAATCATGGATTGCCATACGAAGTATTCCCTTTCCTTTACCATGAGTTATTTTAATAATGGGAAACTGATGAAAAGAAGCATTTTCTATCACAAATGATACTTCTTTCAGTGCTTCAAATTTTGTTGCTCCATGAAAATCCATTTCATATACATTATCTAATGGATCATACACTTCTTGGACATGAACATTATCATATTTAGATTGATTGTTTATTACCATCAATTGATCAGCATTAACAATTATCGTTTGATTTTTTCTTTTCACACGATACTCATTATGATTTAATTTTTCAATTACCTTGCCTGTAATATTATATTTTTTTAGTAATACAGTATCACCAATATTGATATCTTTCATATAAATCACTTGCCTACAATTATATTAATAAAAAGTATAACAAAATTAACATAAATATTCAATAAATTGACTAAAATCATAAAAATGCTTATAATAAATAATAATTAATTTACATAGGAGATAGCTATGGCTAGCAAGGTATATGAATTTGATGCTTTAATAAAAAAAGTTCCAGATATTGATGGAGCCTATATTGAATTTCCTTATGATGTAAAACAAGAATTTGGTAAGGGAAGAGTAAAAGTACATGCGTCCTTTGATGGTGTACCTTATGATGGTAGTCTTGTTAGAATGAAAACAGAGTGCCATATTATTGGTATTAGGAAAGATATTCGTAAAAAAATAAATAAGCAACCTGGAGATTATATACATGTAATACTTAGAGAACGTCTATAAAAATATTTGACAAATATATTTTATATAGTAAAATTAATCATGTAAAAGGGAGTAGCTATCATTTTTATGATGATAAAATCAACAACCGGTATAAAATACCTGGTTTTATCTATAACTTTATGTTATCAGCGAGACTTTTACTGCCAAGCAGTAAGAGTCTTTTTTTATAAAAAATACTGTTTAACACAAACTAATAAATGATAAAACGGAGGATACCTATGACGGAAAAAATTATTGCTGTTATTTTATTCGTATTTACCTATGCTTTACTAATATCTGTACCCAAAAAACGAGCATATATTGCTTTAGGTTCAGCTGCACTCTTCGTAATCTTTAATATTATACCAATTACAGGAGTATTTAATAAAATTGACTGGAATGTCATATTGATGATTGCTGGTACCATGGGTATTGTTGCTTTATTCATTGAATCCAAAATGCCTTCTCTATTAGCTGATATGATTATTGAAAAAACCCCTAATGTTAAGTGGGCTATTATCGCTTTATCATTATTTTCTGGTCTGATTTCTGCATTTGTTGATAATGTGGCAACTGTATTAATGGTTGCACCAGTTGCTATAACGATTGCTAAGAAATTAAAAATATCTCCTGTTCCTAGTATAATTGCTATCGCCATTTCATCCAATCTTCAAGGTGCAGCTACACTAGTAGGAGATACGACTTCTATTCTTCTAGCTAGTAAAACTGGAATGAATTTTCTTGACTTCTTCTTTTATCAAGGTAAAATCAGTTTATTTTGGATAGTTCAAATAGGTGCTATTGTTTCTACATTTATATTATTCTATGTTTTTAGAAAAGAAAATCATAAGATATCTTCCATTGAAAAGACACAAGTAACTGATTATTTTCCAACTGTTCTAATAGTTAGTATGGTAGTATTGCTTATTATTGCTTCTTTTATAACTAATTTACCACCAGTATTAGATAAAAATAAAAATGGTATAATTTGTGTTACTATATTCATTATTGGATTAATCTATAATTTTGTTAAAACAAAAGATGCAAAAATTTTTACCAAATATCTAAATGAAATTGATTATTTTACTATCTTACTTCTAATGGGCTTATTTGTAGTCATCGGTGCTATTACAGAAGTGGGACTTGTTACTGATATTGGTAATTTCATTACTAATATCAGTGGTGGAAATGTCTTTTTAACTTATACGATAATCGTATGGGCTTCGGTCTTATTTTCAGCCTTTATTGACAATATTCCTTATACTCTCACCATGTTAGGAGTTGGCGAAACAATTGCTTTATCATTAGGTATTGAGCCTACATTATTATATTTTGGTTTATTAGTTGGCGCTACTCTAGGTGGAAATATTACCCCAATCGGAGCATCAGCTAATATCACTGGTCTTGGCATATTAAGACGAGAAGGTTATGAAGTAAGTGCTGGACAATTTATGAAAATTAGTGTTCCATTTACTTTAGCAGCTGTTACTACTGGTTATCTACTTGTATGGTTTATTTGGAGTTAATAATATTAAAAGTATCATTGTAATTGGCAATGATACTTTTTTTTGTCAATACTAATCTTTTACTAATTTATTAATTTGAAGAGAAATTATTGAAGCAATTAAGAAGCAAACTAAACTAATAATAAATGTTTTATTAAATGTAATATTAGGAATTAATTCCGGGATAGAACCAATCACAAAGCCAATTATGGCATAATAAGTCAGACCATAATATCTATTTAATAAATATTCCATTAATTTTGAGAAAAAGAGAACTCCTATTAATAAACCAACGAGCAAAGGTATTATGATTATTACTTTATCTAAAAAAGCATAGAACATTTCACTAATACTAGATAATTTTAATATATCTAAGAAACCAGCTATGGAATTAAGCACTAACCCATAAGCCCCAAGTAAAAATAACAATACCGTACCACTAATACCAGGAATAACAAGTGATCCAGCCATAATAAACCCTATAATAATTAAATAGATTATATTTGGAAAATTTAATATCACTTCGGTTTTTTCAATATTATCAGAAATAGTGGTATTATTAATATAAGTAAATAATAGACCTATGGCTAAAGTTATTATAAAAGGAATAATATATTTTTTACTATACCCTTTTTTATTAGCCTTAATAAATAATGTTGGTATGGTCCCTACCACGAGCCCTGCAAAAGTAAACATCGTTGGCATTTCAAATCTTTTAATTAAAGTTAATTGAATTGAACTAAAAATAATGATACCAATACCAGCTCCAAGGCCAATCGATATTAAGAATACTCCATGTTTTTTAAAATCCTTAAAAAGGTTATTAATGGCATTAAGAATTTTTTCATATAAACCTAATACAATAGCTAAAGCTCCTCCACTAAAACCTGGGGCGATTGAACCAATACCTATAAGAGTACTCTTTAAAACATTCTTCAAAAAATTCATTTTAATCCTCATTTCTAAATTACCTATAAGTATTATATATAATATATATTATAATATGTCCATGATTTATATGTAAAGTTAATATCAAAAAAGGGATGCTTTTATGTGGCATCCCTTTTAATTAGAATCTAATTATTCAATTATTTCAATTACGCTACCAGCACCTACTGTACGGCCACCTTCACGAATTGAGAATTTTGTTCCGTTTTCAACAGCAATTATTTTTCCTAATTCAACTGTCATTTCAATATTGTCACCAGGCATAACCATTTCTACACCTTCTGGTAACATGATTTTTCCAGTAACGTCAGTTGTACGGAAGAAGAATTGTGGTTGATAATTTGAGAAGAATGGTGTATGACGTCCACCTTCATCTTTAGTTAAAACGTAAACTTGTGCTTTGAATTTATGATGTGGAGTAACAGAACCTGGTTTACATAAAATTTGTCCACGTTCAACTTCATCACGAGAAACACCACGTAATAATACACCGATGTTATCTCCTGCTTCAGCATAATCTAATATCTTACGGAACATTTCAACACCAGTACATACTGTTTGTTTAGTTTCTCTTAAACCAACAATTGATACAGTATCTCCAACTTTAACTTGACCACGTTCTACACGTCCTGTAGCAACAGTACCACGACCTGTAATTGTAAACACGTCTTCAATAGGCATTAAGAATGGTTTATCTGATTCACGAATTGGAGTAGGAATATATTCATCTACAGCATCCATTAATTCTGCAATTCTATCAACCCATTTTTCTTCACCATTTAATGCACCTAATGCTGAACCGCGAATAATAGGTACTTCGTCACCTGGGAAGTCATACTCAGATAGTAATTCACGAACTTCCATTTCAACGATATCTAATAATTCTTCATCATCAACCATATCACATTTATTTAAAAATACTACTAAACGAGGTACACCTACTTGACGTGATAAAAGAATGTGTTCACGAGTTTGAGGCATAGGACCATCAGCTGCAGAAACAACAAGTATTGCACCATCCATTTGAGCTGCTCCAGTAATCATGTTTTTAACATAGTCAGCATGACCTGGGCAGTCAACGTGTGCATAGTGACGTTTTTCAGTTTGATATTCAACGTGTGCAGTATTAATGGTTATACCACGAGCTTTTTCTTCTGGAGCAGCATCGATTTGATCATATGCCATAAATTGAGCTCCACCTTTTTTAGCTAAAATCA
Organism: Haloplasmataceae bacterium; assembly: GCA_036562215.1. Classification (GTDB taxonomy): domain Bacteria; phylum Bacillota_I; class Bacilli_A; order Haloplasmatales; family Haloplasmataceae; genus CALFRW01. Next base: position 9,309 of record DATCKO010000147.1, read on the forward strand.
TTGTAATAGCTGCAGTTAAAGTTGTTTTACCATGGTCAACGTGTCCGATTGTACCAATATTAACATGTGGTTTAGTACGTTCAAATTTCGCTTTTGCCATTTGTATATTTTCCTCCTTAAAATCCAATTATTAATTATTTTACATTACTACTTACAATAATTCAAGTAGCAAATATTTGTTTAACTAACTATTTTTTTTAATTATTTCTTCTGAAATTGATTTAGGAACTTCCTCATAATGGTCAAATTGCATAGTAAACGTTCCACGTCCTTGAGAATTAGAACGAAGAGCAGTGGCATAACCAAACATTTCACTTAGAGGAACGCTAGCTTTAATTACTTGGGCATTTCCTCTTAATTCTTGACCTTCAGGGCGTCCCCTTCTACTCACTATATCACTAATTACTGTACCTAGATACTCTTCTGGTACAACTACTTCAACCGCCATAATTGGTTCAAGTATGACTGGTTGACATTTTTTAGCGGCTTCTTTTAAGGCTAAAGATGCAGCTATTTTAAAAGCCATTTCTGAAGAGTCAACTTCATGGTATGAACCATCATATAGGGCTGCTTTGATATCAACTACCGGATATCCAGCAATTAATCCGTTTTGTAAAGCCTCATCTAAACCTTTTTGTACTGCAGGAATATACTCTCTTGGAACTGTTCCACCAACAACTTCATCTTTGAACTCATATCCCTTGCCACGTTCATTAGGTTCAAAACGAATCCAAACGTGTCCATATTGTCCACGACCACCAGATTGACGTATAAATTTACCTTCACATTGGGCAGTAGCTTTTATAGTTTCTCTGTATGATACTTGTGGTGTTCCGACGTTTGCTTCTACTTTAAATTCACGTTTCATCCGGTCAACAATAATTTCTAGATGTAATTCTCCCATACCACCAATGATGGTTTCTCCAGTTTCTTTATCTGTATGAGCACGGAAAGTAGGGTCCTCTTCAGATAATTTTTGTAATGCTATTGCCATTTTGTCTTGATCTGCTTTAGTTTTAGGCTCAATTGCCACATGAATTACTGGTTCAGGGAATTCCATTGATTCTAATATTACAGGATTATCTATATCACACAATGTATCACCAGTAGTTGTATACTTAAGTCCTACGGCTGCTGCGATATCACCTGCATAAACATGCTTAATTTCTTCACGATGATTAGCATGCATTAATAATATCCGTCCCAGTCTTTCACGTTGGTTCTTTGTTGAATTGAATACATACGAGCCTGAACTAATATTTCCTGAATAAACACGGAAGTATGTAAGTCTTCCAACATATGGATCGGTCATTACTTTAAATGCTAAAGCTGAGAAAGGTTCTTCATCATTAGCATGACGTTCCACTTCCTCACCATCCAACAATTTTCCTTTAATAGAAGGAATATCAGTAGGGGCAGGTAAGTAATCAACAACCGCATCCAACATTAATTGGACACCTTTATTTTTGAATGATGAACCACATACTACAGGGAAGAATTCTACCCTACATGTTGCTTCTCTAATCGCAGCTTTAAGTTCAGGGATAGTTATTTCTTCACCTTCTAAGTATTTCATCATTAAGGTTTCATTAGTTTCTGCTACAGCTTCAATTAATGCTTCTCTTTGTTTTTGAGCTTCTTCTAAATATTCATCAGGAATATCTATTGTTTCAATATTTGTACCATCATCATTATGGTATAAATATGCTTTCATTTCAATTAGATCAATAATACCAGTAAAATTCTCTTCAGCTCCTATAGGCATTTGAATAGCATGAGCATTAGCCCCTAAGCGTTTATGTAATGTTTGGATAGAGTAGTTAAAATTAGCACCAACTTTATCCATCTTATTACAATAAACTATTCTAGGTACCCCATATGTTGTCGCTTGTCTCCAAACTGTTTCTGTTTGTGGTTCCACTCCAGATTGGGCATCAAGTACAGCTACTGCTCCATCTAGCACCCGCAAAGAACGTTCTACTTCAACAGTAAAATCAACATGTCCTGGAGTATCAATGATATTGATACGGTGATTTTTCCAATAAGCAGTTGTAGCTGCTGAAGTAATCGTGATTCCCCGTTCTTGTTCTTGCTCCATCCAGTCCATGGTAGCAGCACCTTCATGAGTTTCACCAATTTTATGAATTTTACCTGTGTAATAAAGAACACGTTCAGTCGTAGTAGTTTTTCCTGCATCAATATGGGCCATTATTCCAATATTACGTGTTCGCTCTAACGGGTATGCTCTACTCATGTTTTACCTCCTGTTGTAAGTCTATCTTGAATAGTTTATACAAAATTATATCTTTTATTACCAACGGTAATGTGCAAATGCCTTGTTAGCTTCAGCCATTTTATGAGTATCTTCACGTTTTTTGACAGAAGCACCTATATTGTTTGAAGCATCAATAATTTCATTTGCTAGTCTTTCTTCCATCGTTTTTTCGTTTCTTAAGCGTGCATATTGGGTTAACCAGCGTAAACCTAATGTAATACGACGCTCTTGTCGGACTTCTACTGGTACTTGATAGTTAGCTCCACCAATTCGACGAGATCTAACTTCAAGAATTGGCATTATATTTTCAAGTGCTGCTTCAAATACTTCTAAAGGATTTTTATTAGTTTTAGCTTCTATTCTTTTAAAAGCGCCATATAAAATACCTTGGGCAACACCTTTTTTTCCATCTAACATGATATTGTTAATTAATCTAGTTACTAATTTAGAATTGTAGATAGGGTCTGGTAATACATCTCTTTTAGGTACACTACCTTTACGAGGCATCGACATCTCCTCCTTTCGTATGTTGATATTTAAATTAAATCATTATTTTTTTGCTACTTTTGGTTTTTTTGCGCCATATAGAGAACGACCTTGTTTACGATTTTCAACACCAGTCGCATCTAGAGTTCCACGAATTATATGATAACGTACTCCTGGTAAGTCTTTTACTCTTCCACCACGAATTAATACAACACTATGTTCTTGTAACTTATGTCCAATACCTGGGATATAAGCTGTAACTTCTAATCCATTGGTTAAACGAACACGAGCGAACTTACGTAAGGCTGAGTTTGGTTTTTTAGGTGTCATTGTACCAACACGTGTACATACCCCACGTTTTTGTGGAGAGTTATTATCAGTAAATCTTTTCTCTAAGCTATTATATCCTATATTTAAATGTGGAGATTTAGATTTAGTGACTTTTGATGTACGACCCATTCGGATTAATTGATTAATAGTAGGCATTTTGCTTCCTCCTTTCTGAATTAACTAATACCACACATCCAGGTGGCTCAATATATTGGAAAAACTAAGTTTTGCAAGGAAACCTGCAAAACTTATGTTTTCTATAAACACCTTTACTATTTTAGCAATTAACAATTTTCTTGTCAACAATTTTTTTATTAATATACAGTATTTAATTGATAAAATTCACTATCGATGTCTATATCGCTTTTATTATCATCATTAGTATTTTCTTTAACCTCTACAGTAATACTTTTTGGTGAAATAACACCAGTTCCAGCTGGTATTAATTTACCAATAATCACATTTTCTTTTAAGCCCATTAACTTATCTATTTTACCCTTAATTGCAGCATCAGTTAACACTCTTGTTGTTTCTTGGAAAGATGCGGCTGATAAGAAAGAATCGGTTTCAAGGGCTGCTTTAGTGATTCTAAGCATAATAGGAACACCAATAGCTGGATTTTGTCCTGCTAAAATATCTATCTTTGCGTTATGTTCATCAAAATCATAGCGAGAAATCATTTGTCCTGGTAATAAATCAGTATCTCCAGGTTGGGCAATTTTTACTTTTTGTGTCATTTGTCGGATAATTACTTCGATGTGCTTATCTTGAATTTCTACCCCTTGGGCTCTATATACTCTTTGAACTTCCTTAAGAATGTATTGTTGAGCACTTTCCAAATCTTTAACCCGAAGTAATTCCTTTGGATCTATTGGACCTTCAGTAATTAAATCCCCTGCTTTAATCTCTTGTTTCTCAGATACAATAGGACTAATTCCATAAGGTAATAAGTATGCTTTGTCATCTCCGGTATAGTTATTGTGAATTAATACTTCATATCTTCCATCTTTTTTAGTATCGATTCTTTCAACAACACCATCAATTTCAGAAATATATGCTCGACCTTTAGGGTTTCTTGCTTCAAATAATTCTTGTACCCTTGGTAAACCTTGGGTTATATCTGAACCAGCTACTCCACCCGTATGGAAAGTTCTCATTGTTAATTGTGTACCTGGTTCACCAATTGATTGGGCAGCCATAACACCTACTGCTTCACCAATTTCAACGATATCTCCTGTAGCTAAATTGCGGCCATAACATTTCTTACATACGCCATGTTTAGCATCACAGGTCATAACTGTACGAATATATACCTCTTTAATACCTGATTTGATAATAAAATTCGCTATTTCTTCATTTATATATTCATTCTTTCTGACAATTATCTCTTTTGTATCTGGATGATAAACATCTTTAGAAGCATAACGTCCAATAATTCTTTCTTCTAATGATTCAATTTTGTCTTTACCAACGACAATTTCCGTAACCTTTACACCTTTATCAGTTCCACAATCTTCTTCTCTAACTATTACATCTTGGGCTACATCAACTAACCTTCTTGTTAAATAACCAGAATCTGCTGTTTTTAAAGCTGTATCAGCTAATCCCTTACGAGCACCATGTGTGGAGTTGAAGAATTCTGAAACCGTTAAACCTTCACGGAATGATGAAGTAATTGGTAATTCTATTGTCTCACCTTTTGGATTTGACATAAGTCCACGCATACCTGCTAATTGTAGGAAGTTAGATGCATTACCACGAGCACCAGAATCTTGCATCATAAAGATATGATTATCCTTTGGTAAAGCATCCATTACAATATCCTTCATCTCTTCTTTAGTTTTTTCCCATTCTTGAATGACTAAACGATATCTTTCTTGATTAGTTAATAAACCACGACGATGTAATTGGTTAATTTGCTCCACTTTTTGCTTTGTTTCATCAATTTTCTTATACTTTTCTTCAGAAATAACAACATCAGTATAAGAAATTGTCATTCCGGCTATTGTCGAATACTTAAAGCCTAAATCTTTCATATTATCTAACATTCTCGATGTTTCGGCTGTTTTAAAACGACGGAAAATTTCGAGAATTATAGAACCTAAGAATTTCTTCTTGAATGGTTCTACAAGTTTTTTATTCTTAATAAATTCCTTGATGTCTTCACCACGAGGAATAAAATGTACTTCGCTAACACCATTTTCTAAATTACTAATCGTAGGCTCATTTAAATAAGGGAATTCAGCAGGAAAAATATCATTAAAGATTAATTTTCCAAGCGTTGTTACTAAATAATGATTATTATACTCATCAGATATTTTATGATGTGGAAATGACTCTACTGGTAAAACAATTCGAGTATGTAAGGTAATATATTTATTATCATAAGCCATTATCGCTTCATTCATATCTTTAAATACTGAGCCTTCACCAATTTCATTTTCCTTTTCAATTGTCAAATAATAGTTTCCTAATACCATATCTTGTGATGGAGTAACAACTGGTTTCCCATCTTTTGGGTTAAGGATATTATTTGATGCTAACATTAATAATCTGGCTTCTGCTTGAGCTTCTTGTGATAATGGTACATGTACTGCCATTTGGTCTCCATCAAAGTCAGCGTTAAATGCTGGGGTAACAAGAGGGTGCAAACGAATCGCTCTTCCTTCAACTAACTTAGGTTCGAAGGCTTGAATACCTAAGCGATGAAGGGTTGGGGCTCGGTTTAATAATACAGGATGTTCTTTTATGACATCTTCAACTATATCCCATACTTTATCATCAAGACGTTCAATTAATTTTTTAGCTCCTTTAATATTTTGCGCGATTTGTCTTTCGACAAGTTGTCTAATCACAAAAGGTTTAAATAATTCTAGAGCCATTTCTTTTGGAAGACCACATTGATACATCTTTAAGTTTGGTCCGACAACGATAACAGAACGTCCAGAGTAATCAACCCGTTTACCCAATAAATTTTGCCGGAATCGTCCTTGTTTTCCTTTTAAAGTATGAGAAAGTGATTTTAATGGACGATTGCCAGCTCCCATGATTGCTTTTCCTCGACGACCATTATCAATTAAAGCATCAACAGCTTCTTGAAGCATCCGTTTTTCATTTCGAACAATAATACTTGGAGCGCCAATTTCAATTAATTTTTTCAAACGATTATTACGATTAATAACCCGACGATATAAATCATTCAAATCACTAGTCGCAAATCTTCCTCCATCTAGTTGAATCATTGGGCGAATTTCTGGTGGAATGACAGGCAAAGCTTCAAGTATCATCCATTCAGGACGATTACCAGAATTTTTAAAGGCTTCAACAACTTCAAGTCGTTTAATTATTTTATTGTGTTTTTGACCTTGAGAATTTTTTAACTCTTCACGTAAAGCTTTAGCTTCTTTTTCAAGGTCAATTTCTTGAAGTAGTTTTTTAATCGCTTCAGCACCCATTCCTGCTTTAAAACGATTACCATATTCTGATTGAAATTTTTCATATTCTTTTTCACTAAGAATTTGCTTTTTCATTAGTGGAGTTGAACCTGGATCTATTACAACATAAGAAATAAAATACATTACTTCTTCTAATGATTTTGGCGACATATCAAGTAATAACGCCATTCGACATGGAATGCCTTTAAAATACCATATATGAGCAACAGGAGCGGCTAATTCAATATGCCCCATCCGTTCTCTTCGTACTTTAGATTGAGTAACTTCTACACCACAACGGTCACAAACAACACCCTTGTAGCGGATTTTCTTATATTTTCCACAATTACATTCCCAGTCTTTAGTAGGACCGAATATTTTTTCACAAAATAATCCATCCTTTTCTGGTTTTAAAGTACGATAATTTATTGTTTCATGTTTTAGAACCTCACCATGTGACCATTCATGGATTTTTTCTGGTGAGGCAAGACCGATTCTCATAAAATTAAAATTATTAACATCAACCAAGGTTATTCCTCCCTGCCTGAATCGAATTCATCTTCATCATAATCGTCATCATCATAATCATCATCAATAGTATCATTTGCATGATATGTTAAATGGAGATCATCTTCAATACCACTAATTTCTCTAACTGTAGTATGTTCTAATAAACTATCTTTTAACTCCACTTCACGATGATCTGCATTAGTTATTTTCACATCCATACCTAAGGCTTGTAATTCTTTAATTAAAACCCTAAATGATTCAGGTACACCTGGTTCTGGAATTGGTTCACCCTTAATAATTGCTTCATATACTTTAACTCTTCCGATAATATCATCAGATTTAACAGTCAATATTTCTTGTAAAGTATACGCAGCACCATAAGCTTCAAGAGCCCAAACTTCCATTTCCCCAAATCTTTGACCACCAAATTGTGCTTTACCACCTAAAGGTTGTTGTGTAACTAATGAATAAGGGCCAGTAGAACGGGCATGTAATTTATCGTCAACCATATGGGCTAACTTAATCATGTACATAATACCTACAGATATTCGGTTATCGAATGGTTCACCAGTTCTTCCATCGTATAACACTGTCTTAGCATCTTCATCCATACCTGCTTCACGTATTATTTCATCCAAATCACTATTTTCCACGCCATCAAATACTGGAGTCGCAATATGAATTCCTAATTTTTTCGCAGCCATTCCAAGATGTAACTCAAGGATTTGACCTATGTTCATACGAGAAGGAACACCAAGAGGATTTAACATGATATCGCAGATTGTTCCATCAGGTAAGTATGGCATATCTTCTTCTGGTAAAATTCGGGATATGACACCTTTATTTCCATGACGACCTGCCATTTTATCTCCTTCAGAAATTTTACGTTTTTGGACGATATAAACTCTGATTACTTCATTGACGCCTGGAGCCATTTCGTCACCATTTTTACGTGAGAAATATTTAACATCATGGACAATACCATCACCGCCATGAGGAACTCGTAAAGAAGTATCTCTAACTTCTCGGGCTTTTTCACCGAAGATAGCATGTAATAATCTTTCCTCAGCTGATAAGTCTGTTTGACCTTTAGCAGTTACTTTTCCAACTAAATAACCACCTTCTTTAACTTCTGCACCGATTCTAATGATACCTCTTTCATCTAAATCTTTTAAGGCCTCATCACTAACTCCTGGGATATCTCTAGTGATTTCTTCAGGACCAAGTTTTGTATCTCGGGCTTCAATTTCATATTCTTCAATATGGATTGATGTGTAAACATCATCCTTAACTAAGCGTTCACTCATAATAATAGCATCTTCATAGTTATAACCATTCCAAGTCATGAATGCTACTAATACGTTTCTACCTAATGCTAATTCACCTTGATCCATAGAAAAACCATCAGCAATGATATCTCCAGCTTCTACTTGTTCTCCTACGGTGACAATTGGTTTTTGATTTACACAAGTACTTTGATTAGAACGAACAAACTTAATGAGTTTATAATTATCTAACCCACCATTTACATTTCGAATTTTAATTGTCTTAGAATCAACATATTCTACGATTCCAGAATTTTTAGCTATAACAGCTGAACCAGAATCTTTAGCAGTTTTATACTCCATACCTGTACCAACAATAGGAGCTTCAGGAACTAATAAAGGAATCGCTTGACGTTGCATGTTAGCACCCATTAAAGCTCTATTAGCATCATCATGCTCTAAGAAAGGTATACAAGCAGTGGCAACTGATACAATTTGCTTAGGTGAAACATCCACATAGTTGACAACAAGAGGACTCACTAAAATAGTTTCCCCACGATGACGAGCTACAACTTTTTCATCTAAGATGACATTATTTTCATCTACTCTAACATTAGCTTGAGATAGAATATAATTATCTTCTTCATCAGCTGTTAAATAATCGATTTCATCAGTAACAACAGCTTTATTATTAATAATTCTTACCTTCCTATATGGAGTTTCAATAAAACCATAATCATTAACTTTCGCATATGTTGATAACTGGTTTATTAATCCAATATTTGGACCTTCTGGAGTTTCAATTGGACACATTCTTCCATAATGTGAGTAGTGTACATCTCGTACTTCCATTGAAGCTCTTTCTCTTGTTAACCCACCTGGTCCAAGAGCAGATAAACGACGTTTATTTGATAATTCTGCTAAAGGATTTACTTTATCCATGAATTGTGATAATTGTGAACTCCCAAAAAACTCTTTAATTGCTGCGGTAACAGGACGAATATTAATTAGGTTTTGTGGTGTTAAATGATCAGCTTCTTGAGTGGACATTCTTTCTCGAACCACTCTTTCCATCCTTGTTAAACCGATGCGGAATTGATTTTGGAGTAATTCACCTACTAGTCTTAATCTTCTATTACCTAAATGGTCAATATCATCAAAATTACCAACTTTATAATATAAATTAAAATAATAACTTACAGCAGCAAAAATGTCACTAATTGTAACAACTAATCTTTCTTCTTTTTGATTATTTCCTACAATGGTAATTTCCTCTATATCGCCATTCTCTTTTGTAACTTTTATATTAACTTTTTGAATAAAGCAATCTACTGTATCAAAAGAGTCAAATAAACTAACTTTTTGAATATTTATCGCTGTGGTATCAATACCATCTTCAAGCATTTTATCGTAATCTTCTTGGGTAAAAATATGTCCAGCATCAAATAGAACCTCACCAGTACTATTATCTATTAGAGGTTCAGCAAGTTCATGCCCGACTAAACGATTGAAAATATTTAATTTTTTATTAAATTTGTAACGACCAACAGCTGCTAAATCATAACGTTTCTCATCAAAAAAACGGGCATAAAATAAACTTCTTGCACCTTCGATGGTTGGGGGTTCTCCAGGTCTTAATTTTTCATAAATCTCTAATAATGCATCATGACAAGTATCAGTTGTATCTTTTTCAAATGAATTTAGTAACATTGGATTTTCGCCAAATATACTAATGATTTCTTCTCTTGTTGTTAATCCTAATGCTTTTAACAAGATTGTAACAGGTAATTTCCGTGTTCTATCAACACGAACATAGCCAATTTCTTTAGCATCTTCTTCAAATTCCAACCATGCTCCACGAGTTGGAATAATTTGCCCAGTTATTTTTTCCTTTCCACTTTTTTTATCAATATCTTTATTACTATAATAAACACCCGAGGAGCGAACTAACTGGGTTACGATAACTCTTTCAGCACCATTAATAATAAAAGTTCCTGTTTCTGTCATTAAAGGCATATCACCCATAAAGACATCTTGTTCTACTACTTCTTGTTTTTCTAAATTAGATAAACGTACTTTAACTTTTAATGGCGCAGAATATGTTACATCACGTTCTTTAGCCTCTAAAACATCATATTTTGGTTCACCAATTTCATAACCTACAAATTCCAAAATCAAATTTTCACTATGGTCTTTAATTGGTGAAATATCATTAAACATTTGTGTCAAACCTTCGTTTAAAAACTTTGAAAAAGAATTGGTTTGAATCTCAATTAGATTTGGTAGTTCAAGGGCTCCGCTTATACGTGAGTAATTTCTACGAATCCTTTTTTTACCATATTTGACTTCTTTATAATTTTTTTGTGTGTTCAAAGAGAACCACCCCTTAATATAAAAATTATTATTTTTGCTTAGGAGTTTTGCATTTATCAAATTTTAACAATATGATAGGCATTTTATAATAATAACATAATTATATATCAGAGTCAATAGGTTTTTTTATACTTCTTAATAAATAATATCCTTTATCTCGACAAGCAATCTCGCAATTATCAAATGTTTGTTTTAGTTTTTCATATGCGGACTTTGCTCCTTGCTTCTTTTGAATAACAATATATATTGCACCAGAACTTACAAGATATTTTATTGCTTCTTCGATGATTTGGTGCACAATTTTTTTACCAGCTCTAATTGGTGGATTAGATATAATACAATCATATTTAGTATTTATCATTTCATAAATATTACTTTCAAAAATGGATATATTTTGCAAATTATTTAATTGAGCATTTCTTCTCGCTAGATCAAGAGCTCTTAAATTTATATCAATTAAGTCAAAATGTACAAAAGGAAATCCCTTAGCTAAACTTATTCCTATTGGTCCATATCCACAACCTATATCTAATACTTTTTTGTACTCTGGTTTAATTTCAACATTTTCAATAAGTACGCGAGTACCATAATCAATAGCATCTTTAGAAAATACACCGTGGTCAGTTATGAATGTTAATTCTTTGTTAAAAACATGATACTTCACTAATCTTTCACGACTTTTTGTCTCTAAATTATTATTATAGTAATGATTAGTCAAAAATATTCACCTCGCAATAAATTTAACTAGAGAATTTCAAAATAACGCGAAAAACCTGAGAAGTCTCACTTCCCAGGTTAATCACGTTAATAAAACTATTTTATTTCAACTGTAGCTCCAGCTTCTTCTAATTTAGCTTTAATAGATTTAGCTTCATCTTCAGAAACTTTTTCTTTTACAGCTTTAGGAGCTTCATCAACAAGGGCTTTAGCTTCTTTTAATCCTAAACCTGTTAATTCACGAACAACTTTAATAACATTAATCTTAGCTTGACCAGCATTTGTCAAGATAACGTCAAATTCTGTTTGTTGAGCAACTTCTTGAGTACTTGCAGCAGCAGCAACAGGTGCAGCAGCTGTAACACCAAATTCTTCTTCGATAGCTTTAACTAATTCATTTAATTCTAATATGGTCATTTCTTTTAATGACGCAATAATTTCAGCTGTACTTAATTTTGCCATTTTAAATATTCCTCCTTAAATTTTCATTATTCATTTTTTTCAGCTATTTGCTTAATTGCATAAGCTAAATTGCGTAAAGGTGCTTGTAATACTGATAATAGCATTGATAACATACCATTTTTATTAGGTAATTTAGCAACTTCAGCTAATTGTTCTACAGAGACGATTCTCTTTTCAATAAATCCACCTTTAAGTTCTAATTTATTTATTTTTGAACCAAACTCATGAATAATACGTGCTGGTGCAACAGCATCATCTTGGCTAAATGCTACGGCACTAGGTCCATCAAATAACTCACTAAGTTCACCATAGCCAGCATTTTGCGCAGCACGAGCAGAGATATTGTTTTTAATAACTCTGAATTCTACACCTTCAGCACGAAGTTTTTTTCTTAATTCTGTAGATTCCTTAACTGTCAATCCTTGAGGGTTTACCACAACACATGATATACTATTTTTAAATTTCTCTGTGACTTCATTTACTTGTTGTTTTTTGTTTTCAATAATTGCTGAATTCATCATTCCACCTCCTGAGTTCAATTATACCGTAGGAGAAAAAAATCCTCTTGTCATAGACAAAGAGGATACAATAATACTTTTATCATTATTATCACCTCGGTAGGATAATTAAGCCTTAGCCCCTACTGTCTACGGTATTAATTTCAAATATATTAAGAGATTTGGTTAGGGTCAATTTTAATTCCAGGACCCATTGTAGAAGTAACAGTTATGTTTTTAACATAAATACCTTTAACCGTTGATGGTTTAATACGAACTAACGTATTATAAACCGTTTTAATGTTCTCAGCTAATTTTTCATTTTCAAATGAAACTTTACCAACGAGAACATGAATATTACCTGCTTTATCAACACGATACTCAACTTTACCAGCTTTAATTTCTGCTACAGCTTTAGCAACATCATTAGTTACTGTACCAGTCTTAGGGTTAGGCATTAGTCCTTTAGGTCCTAATATACGCCCTAATTTTCCTAATTGAGGCATCATATCTGGAGTTGCAACGATAATATCAAATTCGAACCAACCTTGTTGAATCTTATTAATGTAATCGACATCTCCAACATAATCTGCTCCAGCAGCTAAAGCTTCTTTAGCTTTATCTCCTTGAGCAATAACTAATACTGTACGTGTTTTTCCAGTTCCATGAGGTAATACTATTGCCCCACGTAAATTTTGCTCTGCTTTACGTGGATCCAATCCTAAACGGAAGGCAACTTCTACAGATGCATCAAATTTAACATAGCTCGTTTTTTTAACTAATTCTACAGCTTCATTTAGTGAATAAAGCTTTCCACTTTCAACTAGTTTTAAAACTTCAGCATGTTTCTTTCCTTTTCTAGCCATCTTGGCACCTCCTAAAATGTGGTTAAAACGGAATCTCCTCCCACAATTTAGGTTGCATCACAACCTAAAAGTAGATTAGTCTTCAATAACGATTCCCATGTTTCGAGCAGTTCCTTCAATAATCTTGGTAGCTGCATCGATATCATTTGCATTTAAATCAGGCATTTTTAACTCAGCTATTTCACGTACTTTTTCACGTTTAATAGTAGCTACTTTTGTTGTCTTAGAATTTGCTGAACCACTTTCAATACCTGCAGCCTTTTTTAATAAATATGCAGCTGGAGGAGTTTTAGTGATGAATGTAAATGAACGATCATCATATACAGTAATTTCCACAGGAATAATATTTCCCATCATATCACGAGTACGTTCATTAAATTCTTGACAAAACTGAGCACTGTTAACCCCTGCTTGTCCTAATGCTGGACCTACTGGTGGCGCTTGAGTTGCTTTACCAGCATTTAATTGTAATTTGATCACTTTGGTTACTTGTTTAGCCACGAGACAACACCTCCTCTAGTCCGTGATGTGGTAAATGGATTATATCCTCCCACGCAGAATAAACAATAAAAAAGCATAGCTAAAAAGTCGCTAGCCATGCTATCATACCACTTCTCTAATAAAAAATCAAGCCCTTTCACTTATTTTTTTCAACTTGCGAAAAATCGACTTCAAAAGTAGTTTTTCTTCCAAAGAAATCCAATAAAACTTTTAAAACCATTTTATCGTGATCGATTTCTTCCACTTCACCAACTTGCCCTGCAAATGGTCCTGATTTAATTTTAACACTATCACCAATTTTTACATCCAAATCGTACTCTTTGCGATGTAAACCTAGTTTTTTAAGTATTGGTTCTATTTCACTAGGTGGCACAGGTACGGGTTTGGCC